>DEQO01000010.1 GCA_002360495.1 Flavobacteriales bacterium UBA3364 | reverse complement strand
GGGTAAGGCAGTACGGGTCGGTGGCATCCAGCACGGTGATGGTGAGGGTGGAGTCGAACACGCAGCCGTGGTCATCGATCGCCGTGAAGGTGTACGCTGCTTCACCAACAGATGCAGGGGTCACGACGATGCTGTTGCAATCCGGGGCGGTGGTGGTGATGTCTGCGCCACTCCAGTAGGTGGAGTCGCAGCCCGGGCCGTAGCTGGGGGTGAAGGAAAGATCAATGCCACCGAGCGATGGGTCGAACTGGAGCTCCCAAGAGCAGAGGAAGCCATTATCCGCAGCCCAGAGGTCGATCGCGCGGAAGCGCCAGGTGCCATTGAGGGGGCAGCCGAGCAACGCATCCCAGGAGCCGACCGCTTCGTAGGTGTCGGGCACCAGTGCCGGCCGCTCCGGCTCCCCAGCAAGCTGCGTGGTGTTCAATCCGGCAGCCGAATTATCGGCCCAGTTGCCATTGGTGGCGGTGGGGCTCCAGCAATAGTTCCAGCAGGCGCCGGGGAAGGGTAAGGCATCGTCCAGGTCGTTCGCCGCGCCCAGGTAGGTGCCGCCGCCGCCTTGCTGGTGCAGTGTCAGCTCGATCCCGTTCGGACAGATGAGTTGGAGCACCAGATCGCCCATGAAGGAGTGTTCCATGTCCACACAAATGGCGACCAGGTCATCCGGAGAGGTGACGGTCGTTCCCGGTTCGAAACCAGCCACGGTGATATCGAAGTCGATCGACTGACCCACATCATCGGGCAGGAACGCACCGCTGTCGTAGTACCCGGCGTAGCTGCTCCAGGGCACGGCCTCCACCGCTGCGATCAGTGCGAAGGGACTACCCAGGCATGCCACCGTGTCGGCACTGGTGAAGGTGAACGCGGGCACCGTGCTCACCTGCACCAGCAGGTCCACGCTGTTGGTGCTGGAGCAGCCGTTCGCATCGGTCACGACCAAGCTCACGGGATAGCTCCCCGGTGCAGCGAAGACGTGCTCCAGGACGGCTTCGGTGGTGGTGACCTCATCCGCCGTGCCGAAGCGCCATGTGTAGTTGCTGATGGTCTGGCCCGAGGAGGCGCTGCTTCCACTGCCATCGAACTGCAGCGCATCGCCGATGCACACGCGGGCCGGGGAAGCCACGCTCATGGTGGCGGCAGCGGTGGGTTCATCGCAGGGGATGTTGCAGTTGAAGCTGGCCGAGAAGGTGCCGGTACCGATGGCGTTGCTCTCGAAGCGCAGGGTGAGGCAGCCGGTAGCATTGAGGGCCGTGGCGCTCACCACGAGGCCCAAGAGCTCGTTACCCGTGTAGTTGCCAAGGGATGGCGCGTCCAGGTCCGTACCATCGAAGATGGCGAGGACATCCCAACTGCCCATGGCGCCGCTCTGGTCCAGGTCGAAGGTGATGAAGTTGAAGGTGATGATGCCGCCGGGCTGGTCGGGGCATACCGTGAGGGTGAACCCTTCGTTGTTGGCGTAGCCGAGGCCTTGCTCACCACCGCTATCAAAGAGCACACCCTGGCAGGCCTGCACGGTACCGTTGGACATGGTGAGGATGACCTGGGCGGTGGTGCACTGGACCACAAGGGCCAGCACGCAGAGGAGAAGGAAGCGCATCGGGTGCATGGATCGTAGGGAACGGTGGGTGAAAATAGCGGATGTGCGGGAAGCACGATCGCGCCACACACCACCACACAGCCCACCGCAGTGGGCTGTGGCTATCCTGTTCAGGTGGTCGCACGCAGCTGTGGTGCAACGCCGGGGGCGGTCCAACCGCCAGCCCCAAAAGCACCGAAGCGTTCTACCGCCGGATGGCGGACGCCGCTGCGCCCTCGAAGTTGTGCTCGCTACCTGGTGGTACGAACTGCTCGCAGGCCGTTATACGACGGGGGCATCTACTTCGCCACCTTCGGCTTCTGCGAATGGGCACCGTTGTTTCAAACCGCAGAGATACGCGTGCGCCAAGCCCATCCGTAGAACCCGGCCAGCACAAGCATCGGGGCGCCGATGACGAGGATCCACTGCACATGGTCGCGTGCCCACCAGGCATACACCACGGCCAGGAGGAAGAATACCAACATACCGATCCACTCGCGGCTCCAAGCGAACACGATGACCGCCGCGCAGAACAGGGTCGGAAGCAGGTGCATCAACAGGTCGAGCATCCGCACCTGTCCACCCTCCTCCACATCGAATGCGAAGAGGCTGAAGAACGCCGTGAGTGCGACAGCCAGGATGCGCGGAAGCCAACGGACGATGGTGGGATCCATTTGCAGTATCGTATGCTCCGAAAGTATGCATGTCCTCCTTGAAGCGCACTGATGCCCGTCAGGAACACGCGCTGTCTGCGTGGTGCATGAACAACCCGGCGCTGCGGTTATTCGGCATTTCCGCTGAAGGTGGTCACATCAATGGGAACTGCCGGCGCGGAAGAAGGGATCGGTCGCCAGGGAGGGCGAGTTGGCAACACCATTGTTCGAGGGACCATTCATCAGCTCTCATCCGAAGCGATGATGACCGTTCCTTGTCCGGGACCCCGGCTGCAGAGTTTGCAACGCGTGGCGTTCACTTGAACTCCGTCGGCCCACAACCTCGAAAAGGACCCGCACAGACGCACCTTGTCCACCTATCCAACCGTCCATGGATCCGTTAGGGCGATATTGATCCGGGACCCCACCTTTGCGCCCCGAAACCCCATTCTTAATGAAGCGCAACAGTTCGTTCGCATCCGTCTTGGCTGCCTTGGTCACCGGTACTGTCATACTCAGCTCTTGCGGTAGCGCCGAACAAGAGGAGAAAGCCACTGCGGGCACGCCCCCTCCCACCGTGGATATGAAGGACTTCTTCAAGAACCCGGAGAAGTCCAGCTTCAACATCAGCCCCGATGGCCAGTACATCAGCTATCTGGCGCCGTGGAAGGGCCGGATGAACATCGTGGTGCAAAAGGTCGGCAGCCCCGAGACCGTGCAAGTGACCAAGGATACCATCCGCGATATCGGCGGGTACTTCTGGAAGGGCGACCGCATCCTCTACAGCCGCGACATCAACGGCGATGAGAATTTCATCGTGTTCAGCGCCAGCATCGATGGAACCGATGTGAAGGCACTAACACCTGAGAAGGGTGTGGTGGCCGGGATCTTGGACGATCTGGACAACGTGCCGGGCATGGAACAGAGCGTGATGGTGCAAATGAACGACCGCGACGCCAGGGTGTTCGACCCGTACCTGATCAACGTGGTAACAGGCGCGCGTAAAGCGATGTACGACAACAGCAAGGACAATTACGAAAGCTGGATCACCGACCACAACGGCGTGATCCGCATGGCCACCAAGACAGATGGCGTGAACACCACCATCTTCTACCGTGCCAGTGATAAGGAGCCTTTCGCCCCGTATATGACCACTGGCTTCAAGGATTTCTGGGCCCCGGAAATGTTCACCTTCGACAACACCAACCTGATCGTGAACCACAACCTGAACGGCCGTGACAAGACCGCGATCGTGGAATGGGACCTGGCGGGCAAGAAGGAGATCCGGGTGATCGCCGAGAACGCCGACTACGACATGGGCGGCGTGAGCTACAGTAAGAAGCGCAAGGTGCTCACCATGGCCACCTGGACCGGTGCCAAGAGCGAGCGCCTATTCCTGGACAAGGAGACCGAAGCCATGTACGGCAAGCTGGCCCCGAAATTCGAAGGACTGGACTACTGGGTGTACGGCGAAGATGATTCGGAGACCAAATTCCTCGTATGGGCCGGCAACGATCGCGACCCAGGTACCTTCTACAGCTATGATCTGACGATGGATAAACTGGAGAAGCTCGCCAGCCCAAGACCGTGGATCGATCCTTCGCAAATGGCCGCGATGGAGCCCATCACCTACACCAGCCGCGACGGCCTCACCATCCATGGCTACCTCACCCTGCCTGCTGGCCGCGAAGCAAAGAACCTGCCTTTGGTGGTGAACCCGCACGGTGGCCCTTGGGCGCGGGACCAATGGGGTTTCAACCCCGAAGTGCAACTGCTGGCGAACCGTGGTTATGCTGTGTTGCAGATGAACTTCCGCGGCAGCACGGGTTACGGTCGCAAGTTCTGGGAAGCCAGCTTCAAGCAGTGGGGCAAGACCATGCAGGACGACATCACGGACGGCGTTGACTATCTGGTGAAGTCCGGGAAAGTGGATCCGAAGCGTGTGGCCATCTATGGTGCCAGCTACGGAGGCTACGCCACGTTGGCGGGCATCACCTACACACCGGACCTCTATGCCGCAGCCGTGGACTACGTGGGCGTGAGCGACCTGTTCACCTTCCAGCGCAGCATCCCGCCGTATTGGGCGCCGTTCAAGGCAATGATGTTCGAGATGGTGGGCGACCCCGTCGCGGATAGCCTGCTACTGGATGCAGCCTCCCCTGCCCGACACGCGGACAAGATCAAGACGCCGCTCTTCATTGCCCAAGGCGCCAACGACCCGCGCGTGGTGAAGGCCGAGAGCGACCAGATGGTGGCAGCGCTCAAGGGGCACGGAGTGGAAGTGGAGTACATGGTGAAGGACAATGAAGGCCACGGTTTCCACAACGAGGAGAACCGCTTCGATTTCTACGGCGCCATGGAGAAATTCCTGGACAAGTACATCGGCAGCGGATACACCCCAGCGGCAGGGAAATAGGAGGCGCACTAGTCTCTGGTGGTGCCCTCATCGCGAAGGCGGCGGTCCCAAAAGGCCGCCGCCTTCGGCGTTCCATGTCCCTGGGTCGGTCACGCGCCAGTTACCTTTCGCGCCACACATGTTGAAGAACACCCTCCTACTCTCCCTGGCTGCGCCACTGGCCGCTTTCGCCCAATGCACCAAATGCACCTCCTTCACCGAGGCGGAAAAGGCACCGGCCGGTGTGATCTCCATTACCATGAACCCCTTGGTGACCGGTGAGACCTTGGACAAGGTGCCTACCGATCTGGCGCAGTACACCGCCCTGAAAGAGCTGTACCTGACCGACCACGGGCTTACCGAAGTACCTGCGGAGATCGGCAGCCTCACGACGTTGAAAAGCTTGAGTTTTGCCGGGAACCAACTGAAGACCCTACCCGACGAACTATTCCAATTGAAGGAGTTGAAGGAGTTGATCCTCGCCGATAATGCCTTCACAAGCGCCTACAAGAAAGAGTTGAGGTCCCGGGTGAAGCAGGAGATGCCGGGGGTGATGTTGATGTTGGATTAGCGGGTAACTCGCCAACCACCCGTTGGCCCCGTGAGCCGCGTCGACCTTGACCGTAGGCGAAAACAGCTGGCCGCATTCACCGGAAGACGAAGACCACTTCCTCGATCAGGCAGCGCGCATTCGAGAAAGCCTGCTGCAGCCCGAGCTTTTAAACAGGCCGGTCCATTGGAAGCAGCCTTGCGCCCGGTCCAGGTCATGTGCCGGAACGACCACCTCACTGCAATTCCAGATCATCACTCCACAACATACCGCATCGCCCGGATCCCCATCCCCTTCCTGTGATCCGCACCACGGCCCCTAGCAAGCGGCGATCGACGGCAGATGCGTCGTGGCTCGAACACCCAACGAGGGAGACTACTGCACCATCAAGCGCACAGTCCTGCTCTCGGCCCCGTGCCGCGTGGTAAGCACGTAGATCCCGGCGCCGGCCTGGATGGACAACGTGTTGCGGCTCACGATACACGGGATGCTACGGCCCAGATGGTCGGTCACGCGCACCTCGTCGAAGGTGCCCTGGAACTGGAAAGGCATGCCCACGGGACACGGGTTGGGGCCGATGAGGAAGGTGTTCTTCCCCGTATGGTCGACGGCCACCACGTCAGATACCGTCGCGTTGCCATCCACGTCCACCAGCACCAAATGGTAATAGTTGACACCGGTCAAGGGCGCAATGTCCACGGCCTGGTAGTCCTTCAAGGCCTGGCTGTTGCCCGCTCCGGGAATACGCGCGATCTCCTCCCAGGTCACCAGGTCCGCCGAGCGCAGCACCAGGAAGTGGTCGTTGTTCCGCTCCGACGCCGTTTGCCAGTGTAGGTGACTATGGCCTTGGATCGCCTCACCGGTGAAGGAAACGAGTTCAACGGGCAGCGGATCCGCGAGCACGGTCACCTGATCGCTCAGCACCACAGTGCTGCTGATGGTGATATCGTCGATCCCGAAATCGTTGCCCACCCCCCAGCCGGAGGAGACCTGTATGCAGAACTCAGCGGAGGTGACACCCGCTGGCGCTGTCCATGTGTGGGTGAAGGTCTGCCATTGGTTCTGGAGCGGCCCGAACTGGCGCTCCTGGTAGGTCCATTCATTGTTCACGAACAGGGTCAACAACGGTGGGTTCTGACTGGCCAATGAAACGCCACGATAGCTCAGGGTGTAGGTCTGTCCCGGACAGACAGGCACGGTCTCGCACCATGGGCGCCACCCCGGTTGCTGCCAGCCGGCGTTCACGATCATGAACTGGCCATTGCCCGTGCCGATGAACTGTGGATGGTAGCTGGCTGCATTGGTACCGATCCAGTAGTTGCCATCCACGACCAGGTTGTTGTTGTAGGTGAACTGGGTGAGGAAGCCCGTGTTCCCGCTGCTGAAGTTTCCGTTGGTAACGAGGTTGCCCGTGGGGTACGATACCTGGCAGGTGTATATGCCCGGTGTGCCTACCGTGATGTTCGGCGTGGTGGCCGTCGTGCTCCACAGGTAACTGCTGAATCCCGCAGGAGCGTTGAGCTGGGCCGTACCCGCGCTGATGGTGACGTCCGGCCCCAGATCGATGGAACAGGGCTGCGACCACGCGGCCGGACCCGTGGCCCCCGCCCCCATCAGGAGAATGCTGCGAAATGCGGAAGAAGCAGACCGTCGGCTTGCATTCATGTCCACACTCAAAGATGGCATCGGGAAAGCTGGAATCCAAATCGCGGGCACCGTGCGATCGTGGAGGTAGATGGAAAGACACCACGAACCCACTGCGCGCTGCCTGGCGACCCAAGGCAGCAAAGCAGGGGTGCACTACGTCTTACCTTGAGTCACCCTAACCTCCCATTGCCATGGATCTGACACGAACCCTCGTTACCTGCGCTACCCTTGGCCTCTCCTTCATCGCTGCGCAAGCGCAGTTCCAAGTCGTGCATGATGTGCCGAACACGACGAGCACGCCGGAAATAACCCCGTTGATCCTCTCCGACGGGAATACGGTGACGCATCATTGGGACGCGGACCAGCACATCTTCAGGAAGTATGATGCAAATGGCGACTTGTTGTGGAGCAAAGCCCTGGAAGGAAGTTCTATGCCCACATGGGACGGAGAGCATCCGATTATCCTGATGAACGACGGGGCTGATGGCTTCCATTACCTCTATTGGGCCGGACTCATCAGTACACCAATTGACGAATTACTGATGGAATATTCGGTGGAATACTTCTACCAGATCGGGCATATGAACGGGAACGGTGCGCTGAGCGAAGCATTTCTTTTGAAGAAGAGCTTTATTGGGAGTGTTACTCAGACTTCCAATTCCCTGTCCGGTTTCGATGCGGCACGTACGCCGGATAACGGCATGGTCCTGATCACCACGGTGAACATGGGTGCAGGCGGAACAATAGATATGACCAAACTGGATGGTAACGGAGGTGTTGAATGGAGCCGGAGCGTCGGTGATCAATTAGGGGTCGCGGCAGGACCGGAACCGACCTTCCACTTCGACAACCACGCAAAAGGGAAACTGGCTGTATCAGCTACAGGAAGGATCTACTGGATGGAGGGCGGGCAATTCGGACAGAATAGTTTTCGTCTCGCCGAACTGGACAATACCGGTGAATTGCTTTGGATGAAACGATATGTCTACGCGAACATTCCACCTTCTGCGGAGTTCGATGATATTCAGGTGGATGATGCCGGTAGCGTGCATGCCGTAGGAAGGCTGACTACCAATGTGGGGTTGTTCCACTACTTTCTTCGTACGAATGCCGATGGGATATTAGATCGCGGTGATCTTTATCGAACGCCTCTTGTGGTCCGAAAAGGGCATCTCGGTATTGATGCAGATGGGCGCCGCTATCACCGCGTTTATTCCCTCCTTCCCATTGTCGGCCCAGAGTCCCATGGGATGCTCATCGCTGATACCCTTGGTAACCCGGCCCGTTTCATTCGCAGGGATGACCAAGTGGTCCTGCCGAACAACGTCTTTAGAATACCCCAAAGGATCGACGTTTCCGGTGATCGGCTTGTGATCAGCGGTTTGCTACATCACGAACACGTCGACCTCGCCTTCACCACACGCTACGAGTCGCTGTCCTCGTTCGATACGGATGAGGTCTTTTCCTGCCTGATGAACGACACGATGCTTGCCCACATCCCAGTGCCCTTGGATATAATGACCACGGAAGATGTCGCTGATGCTGCTTCGATCGACATCTCCGCGTACTATACATCCGAGCCGATCTCCTTGACCTTTGCAGATGAGGTATTGGATGAACTGGATCCACTGTGCACCTTCTCAACCGAACTGCTCGGCCTCAACGTAGGTCTTGGCGACGGATCATCGGTAGAGATCGAACCATTAGTGCTGAACTCGATCGTGGCCCTAGGTTCACCGATTCTGCTGAATGCCAGCGGTGTACATGCTGTTGAAGCATACGATGTACACGGTACGTTGGTACAGCGATCCACCCTTGTCGGCAGCCGATCGCTTGCAACAGCCGGTTGGGCACCAGGTGCCTATGTCATCCGGGCGTTGGACAAGAGCGGTGCGCTGCTGCGCATAGGCCGCGTCGTACTTGAATGAGGGAAGCGATCACTGCTTCACCACCCGCCGCACCATGCGCGCCTGATCGGTGGCAAGCACCACGGAATAAACACCCTCGGGAAGATGGGCCACCGGCAGATCGTACCGGTCGCCATTGAACCCCTTTCGCACCACCGCGCGGCCAAGTTGATCGAGGATGGTGAGTTCGTAGTCCCCGCGATGTTCCGTACGGATGCTCAAGCGGTCCTGCACCGGACTGGGATAGATGGCCACATCGCCGAACGCAAGCTCTTCCACGGCATCGGGCCCTGCCGGGTCGCAATCATGGCCATGGTAGGTGTAGGTGTTGCTCTGGCCGCCTTCCGTGGTGAAGTAGAACTGGTAGGTGACGGGACCGTCCCAATTCCCGAATTGCCAGGTGTAGTTGTCGTACATGTAGGTCTCGAAGCCGGGTAGGTTGAAGCATTCCACCTCACCCCCGTCCACTGTCCAACACAGATCTTCAGCGTAGCAGTTCCCGTCGATGTTGAACCGCACATTGATGATCTCGAGCGAAGTGCCCTGACAACTGTTGTGCGTGAGCACAAGGTTCTGCGGGAAACAATCGAAGCACTCGATCGTCTGCCAGGTGAAGGTCTCGGAAACGCCACCGCTGGTGGTGTAGGTGATGGTGTATTCGGAGTTCGGCAGCGTGTGGTGGAGATAGAGTTGATCACCATCGAGCATGTGGATGTCCTCCTCGGGCAGGTTCACACAGTTGGTCTCGCCGTTCACGGTGTAGCAGAAGTCCTCCACCTCGCAATCCCCATGGATGTCGAAGGTCATGAGGATGGTGGCGTAATACAGACCATCGAACTCCTCACACGGTTCATTGGAGAAGGACATGCCCACCGGCAGGCAATCAGCACCCTCGCAGTCGCCGGTGGTGAAGGCAACGGTCTCCGATGTGCCTTCCGCGGTGGTGAATCGGAACGTGTACGCGGTGTTCACCTGGGCGCCGGTGAAGTCGTAGTGGTCGCCACTGTGCAGGATCGTGCCGGCCTCCACCAGGTTCAGGCATTCCTCCGGCGCGCCACCCGCTGTCCAACACAATGTTTGAGCGACGCAGCCACCGTCCATCGTGAAGGTCAGGCGGACGGTGGGCAATACCTCGTCTTCCACCAAGGTGCAGCCGTTCGCCAAGGCGATGAGGTTCTCGGGAAAGCAGGGATCCGGCACGCAATCGCCCGTGGTGTAACTGAACTGCCCGGAAGTACCACCGATCGTGGTGAAGTAGAACACGTAAGTTGAATTGGGCTGGCATCCGGTCAGGATCACGATTCCGCCATCCTGGATGTCGTTGCCTGCACCGATGAAGTTGCAGTTCCACGGCCCGCCGTTGATCGTCCAGCACAAATTGCCCACGTAACACGTGCCGTTGATGTGGAAGATGACCCGGATCTGCGGGGCGCTTCCGCCGTTGCCGTCGGGGCCACAGCCCTCGTTCAAGAGCGTGAGTCCATCCGGGGTACACTGGCCGCGATCATCCTGCTGCAGCGCGGGTCCGGCCGGACCGGGAACCGGTGCCGCGGGATGATCGTTCCCCGAAAGGTCGATCTCGATGGGGCCTCCAACGGACAGCGCGTTCCGGGCGTCCAGATGTACGGCTTTCGCACCGTTCTCCTGCGCCGAGAGGAAGTCAGAGCAGCCGAGCAGGCAGGCGATGGTCAGAATGCTGCCTGCGGTGCGTAAACGTGTTTGCATGTGCTTGCCCTTTGGCCAAATGTAGCGAGGGCCAGGTCCTGCAGGAATCGGGTGGATCGACATCCCCTTGAGATCGGTCGATCCGGACCGTGCATCGCGCGGAGGGGCCGACCCGTTTGGGGCGCGTGGCCTAGCAACCACCGACCATGGGGCTCGGCTTGTTCGGCCGGCGGCCCTTCGGGAAATAGAGGAAATCCACGAAACCGCCCGGCTGCACGGTGTTTGGGTCGAGCAGTTCTCCAACAGAGGGTTCCTCACGCTTCACCTTTGCAGCAGGATGCGCCGGGCGGGCCTTTGCGGCGCCATCAGGTTGCTGCATCTGTTGTACGGTCGTCGTACCCATGGGTAGGGCAACACTCGCGAGCGATGCCTGCTGCGCGACCGATACATGGGCGTACCAAACCAGACAGGCCAGGGTAGCGAACGACAACCGCCAGGGAGTGGTTCCAGGATGCATGTTCATGTGTTATCCCGAAAGCTACGACCGATCGGACCGTTCAGCATGCTGACAAGCTCAGCAATTGGGGATGGATCCCAACAAACGGGACAGGCAGTTAGGACCACTGCCGATCGGGTCCGTTACTCGCCTTGTGCCACCGGCGCCGCGCTATCGCCCTGCATCTGCTGGAACCGCTGGATCAACTCCTCATCGGTATACTGCAGGTTGTCGATCATCGCACGGGCGTCCTTGGCGAAAGGATGGTCCGGGTAGCGTGCGATCACTTCCTCGTAGGCGGTCTTCGCTTCGCCCTTGCGGTCCAGGTCGCTATCGATCGTGAACGCCTTCAGGTAGTACACATCGGGCAGGCGCTTCCAGGTGGGATAATCCTTGATGATGCGGTCGTACAGGACGATGCCCTGCTCGCCATCATGCATGGTCTTCGCAAGGTTCGCTGCGCGGAAGAGGTATTCCGGGGCGAGGCTGTCCTGCGGGTAGTTCTTGGCGAAGGACTTGTACACATCCAGCAGGGCTTGTGCCTTGCGTTGGTCGAAGCTCAGGCTCTCGAAAACGGAATCCTCCATGGCCTTGATGCGGCTGGCGACATCGGTGGCTTGTTCGGCCTTCTCACCACAGCCGACGCTAAGGACGAGCGCAGCAAGCGGGAATAACAGGAACTTCTTCATTTCATCGATCATTTGACAGGCGGGAAACGCATCTTGTATTTGGCATCGGTATTCCCCCGGGTGATGTCGCGCAATTTGCCGTTGAGCAAGCGACGCCGCAGGGGTGGCAGGTGGTCGGTGAAGAGGATGCCGTCCAGGTGATCGTGTTCGTGTTGGATCACACGGGCAGCGAAGCCATCGAATTCCTCCTCGAATTCCCTGAACTTCTCGTCCTGGTATTGCAGCACGATCTTGGGCTTTCGGAACACCTCTTCGCGGATGTTCGGTATGCTGAGGCAGCCTTCTTCAAAGGGCCACTCCTCCCCTTCCTCCTCCACGATGTACGGATTGATGAAGACCTTCTTGAAGTCCTTCAGATGGGTATCCTTGGTGGGCTTGCCGTCCTCATCCTCGGCAAAGGGAGAGGCGTCCACGATGAAGAGCCTTACGCTCTGCCCGATCTGGGGAGCTGCCAGACCGACACCGTTGGCGGCGTACATGGTCTCGAACATGTCGGCGATGAGCTGCTTCAGGCCGGTGTGGCCGGGCTCGATGTCCTGGGCCATTTTCTTCAGCACAGGGTCGCCATAGGCGCGAATAGGGAGGATCATGCGAGGCGCAAAAGTAAGTGCTCAAGGGACAGGGGCAGGCGCGGGTGCAATGGGTCGGCATGGCCCTGCTGCTGCCCTAGCCCCTGATCCTGGGTCACTGTCCCGACATCCACCCCTGCAGCATGATGGTGGCGCTGATCCGGTCCAGTTGCCCTTTCTCGCGGCGGGCCATTTTGCCTTTGCCACTGGCGAGCAACGTGTCTTGGGCCATGCGGCTGGTGAAGCGTTCGTCCACGGTCACCACCCACTGCGCCGGGAAGGTCTTCTTCAGGACGTCCATGAGGGCGAGGACATTGGGTGCGATCCCGGCTGGTTTGCCATCCAGGTGCTTGGGAAGCCCAAGGACGAAACCGTCGACCGCCTCTTTGGCCAGGTAGGCTTTCAAGTAGGCGATCAGGCCCTGAGAAGGTACGGTATCCAGTGCCGTGGCGATGATCCGCAGGGGATCGGTCACCGCCAGCCCGGTCCGTTTCAGTCCGAAGTCGATCGCGATCACGCGGGGCACGGGGCAAAGCAAATGCAATACGGTCAGCAGAATACGTAGATCTCGCAGAATGTTCCGCTCCTACTGGCGCCATGAAATGGCATGTCGACCAATACAGCCCGCGTCCTGCATTCGATCCCATCTGCGCCTTCCGCAGACGGCATTCCCTCCCTACTCAGCACCTTTGCGGTATGCGAGAAGAGATCGAACGCGCCTGGGAGGACCGTGGATCGTTGAAAGAACGGTCCGTGGTACAGGCCATAGAGCACACCATCGAACTGCTGGACAAGGGTGAACTGCGGGTGGCCGACCCTCCTACCGAAGAAGGCGGCGCCTGGACGGTGAACGATTGGGTGAAGAAGGCCGTGATCCTCTACTTCCCCACCAGGGGCATGAGGACGCTCGAAGCCGGACCGATGGAATTCCACGACAAGATGGAACTGAAGCGCGGCTACGAATCGCTCGGCGTGCGGGTCGTTCCGCATGCGGTGGCGCGGTACGGGGCCTACCTCGCTCCAGGCACCATCCTGATGCCCAGTTACGTGAACATCGGGGCGTACGTGGATGAAGGCACCATGGTCGATACCTGGGCCACCGTAGGCAGTTGCGCTCAGATCGGCAAGCACGTACACCTGAGCGGTGGCGTTGGCATCGGAGGCGTGCTGGAACCTGTGCAGGCCGCACCAGTGATCATCGAGGATGGCTGTTTCATCGGCTCCCGGGCGATCGTGGTGGAAGGCGTACACGTTGGTCGTGAGGCCGTGCTCGGTGCCAACGTGGTGCTCACGGCCAGCACACGCATCATCGACGTCACAGGTCCGGAACCGCGCGGCATGAAAGGACACGTCCCACCTCGCAGCGTCGTTATCCCCGGCACGGTGATGAAGAAATTCGCAGCCGGGGAATACGGTGTGCCATGCGCGCTCATCATCGGCCAACGCAAGGAAAGCACCGACCGCAAGACCTCCCTGAACGACGCCCTGCGTGAACACAGCGTGGCCGTCTGAGAACCGATCATGCAGCTTATCCGGATAGCTCCGATCACCCTATTGCTGCTGCTGACCAGCGGTTGCACCGTTGGCCGTTTCGTCGTGTGGAACTTCGCCGACCGCCGGGACTACAAGAAATTCCCATCGCGACCCTTGCCAGCCAGCGCACAGCCGTTCCGCTACGCCGAAGCTGCTATGGAAGTCGGGCCCAAAGCCATCTCGGAAGGGGACAAGTCCGTGCCGTTCGATGCGTGGATCGCCGATCACAAGACCGTGGCCTTCCTCATCATCCGACACGACACCATCCTTTACGAACGCTATTTCAAAGGGTACGATGCGGGACACGTGCACCCCTCGTTCTCCATGGCGAAATCGGTGGTGAGCATGCTCATCGGCACGGCGATCGCCGATGGCCTGATCCGCGATGTGCAACAACCCGTCACCGACTACATTCCCGAACTGAAAGCCAATGGCTTCGATGCGGTCACCATCGAGCATGTGTTGCAAATGACGAGCGGCATCGATTTCCAGGAGAGCTACGTGAACCCCTTCGGCACGGTGGCCAAGTTCTACTACGGACGGCAACTCACGAAGTACACGACGAAGCTCGAATTGAAGAACCCACCAGGCAGCAAGTGGGAATACGTGAGCGGGGATACGCAACTGCTCGGTCTGGTCTTGGAACGCGCCTTGCGGGCCAAGGGCGATCAGCGCACCGTGACACAATACCTCAGCGATCGCATCTGGACCCCGCTCGGCATGGAGCATGCCTCCACGTGGAGCATCGACCACAAAGGCGACGGCATCGAGAAGGCCTTCTGTTGCATCAATGCCCCGGCGCGCGATTTCGCCAAGCTCGGTTCACTGTACTTGAAGAAAGGGGCATGGCGCGGGGAACAGATCGTCCCCCAGGAATGGGTATCGACCAGCACGAAGGCGGTAACGACCAATGGCGGTGCTTCTTTCTACAGGTACCAATGGTGGCTCCCCTCCGGTGAGGGCGACTTCACCGCCGAGGGTATACTGGGCCAGTTCATCTACGTCGATCCGTCCCGCGAACTGGTCATGGTGCGGTTGGGAGGTGCCTACGGCGGGGTGGATTGGCAGAACGTATTTCGCAGCCTTGCACCGTTCTATGGCAAGGTCAACTGATCGCTGATGGAGATCCTCGTCATATTCCTGCTTACCCTGCTCAACGGCTTCTTCTCGCTGAGCGAGATCGCCTTGGTCTCGGTGAAGGAAAGCCGCATCCAGGCCCTGGCGGATCGCGGGGGGAAAAGAGCCCGGACCATCTTGACGTTGCTGGCCGATCCAGAGAGTTTCCTCAGTTCCGTGCAGGTGGGCATCACGCTCATCGGTATCATCTCCGGGGCATACGGCGGTGCAGCGTTGACGGATGACCTGGAGGCCGTCTTCCACCGTTGGCCATCGATCGCGCCATACGCGCACAATGCCGCATTGGTCATCGTCATAGGCAGCATCACCTATTTCACCATCGTGGTGGGCGAGCTCGTGCCGAAGAGCATCGCGCTGAACGATCCGGAGCGCATCGCCTTGTTCGCCGCGCCCATCATCCGCGTCTTTACCATGGCGACCTATCCGCTGGTGAAGGCACTTTCCATGTCCACGGCGCTGATCGTGAAACTGCTGCCGATCCGTGAGAACACCGGCGATCGATTGAGCGAAGAGGAATTGCGCGCCATCATCCGCACTGCGAACCTGCAAGGCGTCCTGGACAAGCAGGAGTCCGAAGCACACCAGAACCTGTTCCGCTTCAGCGACCAGGTGGCACGCACGCTGATGACACACCGCTCGGACCTGCAGTGGATCGACAGTACGCTACCGCTGGATGAGATCGTGGCGCAAGTGAAGGAAAGCCACCACAGTAAATTCCCGGTAAGCAAGGGGACCCTGGACGAGATCCAAGGCCTGCTTGCTGCGCGGGACCTGTTGGACGAGGTGAACAATCCCGGTTTCAAGCTGGGCGATGTGGTCCGCCCGCCGATCATTGTACCGCAGAACACCGAAGCCTTCGACATCCTGAAGCAATTCAAAAAGGCCAAGCAGTACGCCGCCATGGTGGTCGATGAGCATGGCCAATTGCAAGGCATGGTCACGTTGCACGATCTCACAGAAGCCATCGTGGGCGACCTGCCGGACGAGGACGAGGACACCAGTCCGGAATTGGTGAAGCGTGCCGATGGATCGTGGCTCGTTGGCGGTCAGGTCTTGATCGGAGACCTCAACCATCACTTCGGTCGCACCTTGATCGATGAGGAGGAGACAGGCTACGCCACCATCGCCGGATACTTCATGGGTCGCATGGACCGGATCCCGAAGGCCGGAGACCAGGTTTCCACCGAAGCGTTCACGGCCGAGGTCCTGGACATGGACGGCAACCGCATCGACAAGGTGTTGATCACCTTGAAGGAGGATAAGGGATGAAACGATTCCTCATCATCCAGACCGCATTCCTCGGCGATGCCGTACTGGTGACGAGCATCCTGGAGAAGTTGCACACCTTCTATCCGGATGCCGAGATCGATGTCGTGGTGCGCATGGGCAACGAAGGGCTTTTCGGGGCTGGCACCACCGGGGCGGATCGCTTCGATCTACCACGTCCCCACTCCCATCCCTTCCTCCGCCATGTCTTCGTCTGGAACAAACGCCGGAACAAGAACAGGAACCTTTTCGCGCTGATCCGTTCACTGCGCAGTACCGAGTACGACCACATCATCAACTGCCAGCGCTTCTTCAGCACGGGGTTGATGACGGTGTTGGCGCGCGGCAAGGAGAAGATCGGCTTCCACAAGAACCCGCTGAGCCTATTCTTCACACGCAGTGTGGAACACGAGATACCCTCCGGCAAGAGCAAAGAGAGCGGTCACGGCATACACGAAGTGGATCGTTTGAACGCATTGATCGCGCACTTGACGGATCCCGTACGCCCCCTGCCCCGCCTTTATCCGGACCAGCAAGCACGCGATGATGCCGAGCGGTTGCTCTTCCAATTCACGGAAGGTCAGGGCCGCTATGTCTGCATAGCCCCCGCCTCCGTCTGGTTCACCAAGCAATGGCCCGAAGCGAAGTGGGTGGACTTGATCAAGGCCCTTCCAGCGGACATGCACATCTTCCTGATCGGTGCGCCGAGCGATGGTGCGCTCTGCACGCGGATCATCCGAGCAGCCGGTCGCGGTGAGGATATTTCCGAAGAGGTGACCTACATGAGCAGTGCGGTGCTGATGCAAGGCGCTGCGATGAACTACGTGAACGACAGCGCCCCGCTCCACTTCGCCAGCGCCATGAACGCACCGGTGACAGCCGTGTTCTGCAGCACTGTGCCCGCCTTCGGTTTCGGTCCGTTACGGGAGAATGGGCGCGTGGTGGAGACCACTGAGAAGTTGGATTGCAGGCCGTGCGGATTGCATGGCAACAAGGCCTGTCCTCAGGGGCATTTCAGGTGTGCACTTGGGATCGATGTGAAGGCCGTTCGTTCTTGACTATCGCCCTACTTTTGCCGCCCTACCTAGGAGGCATTCAGCCGTTGATCCGCTCATCAGGTAATCGGTCATGCGCACCAGCACCTACACCGTCGACACCTCCCGCCTCGACGGCGTCTTGGAGCAGCCGGTGTTCCGTGCGGTGGAGGCTGAGGCTGCAGCCCGCGGTTGGGCCGCTTTTGCCATCGGCGGTTACGTGCGCGATGTATTGATCGGCCGTAAGAGCAAGGACATCGATTTCGTGGTGGAAGGTGACGGCATAGAATTCGCGGAAGCGGTCGCCAAGCGGATGAACGTCGGTCCCGTGCATGTCTTCCGCAACTTCGGAACGGCCATGTTCATGGTCGGTGCGGAGCAGATCGAATTCGTGGGTGCGCGCAAGGAGAGCTACAGCCGCAACAGCCGGAAGCCGGAAGTGAAACCGGGCACCATCCAGGACGACCAGGAACGGCGCGACTTCACCATCAACGCACTCGCCATTTCATTGAACCCGGGAAGTTCAGGTGCGCTCGTTGATCCGTTCGGTGGTATCCTGGACCTGGATAAGGGCCTGATCCGTACCCCACTGGACCCGGACATCACCTTCAGCGACGATCCCTTGCGGATGATCCGTGCGATCCGGTTCGCCACGCAACTGGGCTTCGTCATCGACCCGCCGACGTTCGACGCGATCAAGCGCAACGCTTACCGGTTGGAGATCATCAGCGCCGAGCGCATCCACACGGAACTGAACAAGATCATCGCGACACCCAAGCCGAGCATGGGGTTCATCCTGTTGCGCGAAAGCGGTCTGTTGCAGCAGTTCTTCCCCGAATTCGTGGAACTCTCCGGCGCCGAGGAAAAACACGGCATCGGTCACAAGGACAATTTCTACCACACGTTGCAGGTCCTGGACAACGTCTGTGAGAAGAGCAACGACCTCTGGTTGCGTTGGGGTGCCATCCTGCACGACATCGCCAAACCGAAGACCAAACGCTTCGAGGTGGGCCACGGCTGGACCTTCCACGGCCATGAGGACAAGGGAGCACGGATGGTCCCGGCCATCTTCCGGCGACTGAAACTGCCGCTGGATGAGCAGATGCGTTACGTTCAAAAGCTCGTTGCCCTGCACCTGCGGCCCATTGCACTCACCAAAGAAGAGGTGACCGACAGCGCGGTGCGCCGGCTGCTGTTCGATGCCGGTGACGACATCGATGCACTGATGATCCTGTGCCGTGCGGACATCACCAGCAAGAACGAGAAGAAGAAGGAACGATACCTCAGGAACTACGAGGTGGTGATCCAGAAACTGAAGGAGGTCGAGGAAAAGGACCGAGTCCGCAACTTCCAGCCGCCCATCACCGGGCAGGACATCATGCTGGCCTTCGGTATCGAACCTTGCAAGCTCATCGGCGACATCAAAAGCGTGATCAAGGACGCCATCCTCGATGGTGTGATCAACAACGACCGCGAACAGGCGTGGCAGTTGATGCTGGACACCGGTCGGAAGCTGGGAAGCGAGCCGGTCGCGGGGATGGAACGACCGGTACCATCGAATGAAAAGGGGGCAGGAGCAGGGACAGGCTCACTGATCGAAGACTAAGTTTGCAAGACGATCCTGCCCCTGCCCCCTGCATTCCCCTCCCCATGCGCATCTACCGCTTCCGTGTCCTGATCGATCATCCGAGCGAGGCGTTCCGGGACATCGAGATCGGTTCGGATCAGACCTTCCTTGACCTGCACAAGGCCATCAAGGATGCGTTCGCCTTCATCGGCCAGGAGATGGCGTGCTTCTATGTCAGTGACGAGGAATGGGGGAAAGGCCCCGAGATCCCCTTGGCAGACATGGGCTTCGCGGAGGAGGGCACGGTGCCGGCATTGATGGACCAGGTCTACATCAGCGACCACATCCGGGGCACCAACCAACGTTTCGTTTACGCCTACGATTTCCTCCATATGTGGATGTTCATGGTGGAACTGATCCATGCGGGTGATCCGGAGAAGGGCGTCAGCTACCCGCAGGTCGTCATGACCATGGGCAACGCGCCGGATGAGCATTCCAAGGAGGACGACCTCAATGCAGGCATCCTGGCCGAGGACCCCTACGCGCTGGATGACGAGGAGCATCACTACGATGACGACGACGAATTCGGCAGCGAGGAAGAGGAGGGTGAGGACCACAACGAGTTCGGCCATGGCAGTGAAGATCACGGCGAAGAATTCCGCTAGGCCGCCGATCCCTGCATGATCCCAGCATCGAATAAACCAGCCGGAAAGCACCCGTAGCATCGTCCTTCCGGGTCGACTGCGAAGTGCGTCATGGAACCGAATGCCCTCCCTGCCGCGACCCACCCTTATCGTCATCGGCGGTCCAACTGCTTCGGGTAAGACACTTGCGGCGGCATCGCTTGCGAAGCACTATGGAACGGGGGTCATCAGTGCTGATTCGCGCCAGTTCTACCATGCCATGCGCATCGGGACCGCACGCCCCCTGGAGACCGAATTGCTCGGTGTGGAACATCATTTCCTGGGCCATTTGGAATTGGAGGAAGTGTGGAGCGCCGGGGCATTCGCACGTGCTGCTGAACCTGTGCTGCAAGACCTGCTGACAACGCGTGGCATTGCGGTCCTCGTTGGTGGCAGCGGGCTTTACATCGATGCACTGCTGAAAGGACTCGACCCGTTGCCCGCCAGCGATGGCCATATGCGTGAGGAATTGCAGGAACGTTTCCAGGCGAACGGTCTGGCGCCGATACTGGAGGAATTGCAGCGCCAGGACCCGGCGACCTGGAGCAGGATCGACCGCCAGAACCCGCACCGCGTGATCCGTGCATTGGAAGTGTGCCTCAGCACCGGACGGCCGTACAGCGAACAACGCACGGCACCGCAGGACCGCACGGATGTCGACATCATCCGTATCGCACTTGATCTTCCACGTAAGGAATTGTACGAACGCATCGACCAGCGCGTGGACCGCATGGTCGCCGATGGGCTGGTGGAGGAAGCCCGCTCCCTTGTGCCACACCGCGAACTGAACGCCTTGCGCACCGTGGGCTACCGCGAATTGTTCGACCATTTCGACGGGACCTTGTCGTTGGACGAAGCGATCGAGGTCATCAAACAGCATACGCGGAACTACGCCAAGCGCCAGCTGACGTGGCTGCGCCGAGATGCCACGTGGAAGTGGTTGCACCCGACGGAACACGCACAGCACATCGTCCATGTCGACGCGCACCGTTGAACGACCGTTGCAACGGGTCTTCCGGGCCTTGCTGCTGCTCGGTGTCCTACAACGGGCTTACGTTCTCCACGAGTTCGGCTTCCAGTACATCGGCATCGATGACGCCTTGATCCAGCAGGTCGCGATCGACTACGGCCAGGGCATCTTCCGCGAACCATACCTGTACGGACAGAACTACAATCCCATGCTGGAGGCCCTGCTGGCCGCACCTTTCGTGCGGATGGGCGCTGCGCCGTGGATCGTGCTACCGATCATCACATCCCTGCTTGCGCTCCTCCCCTTCTGGTCCATTGCGCTTTGGTGCCAGCGGAACGCTCTACGGAGTGCGGCGCTGGTATTCGCCGCCATGCCGCTGTTCCTGCCGACCGAGTGGGGCTTGATCACAACGATGCCGCGCGGATTCGTGCACGGGATCGCGTTGCTTGGCATCGTTCCCTGGACCATGCACCTGCGCCGCCCCTGGTTGAAGCATGGTACGACCAGCCTGCTTGTCGGCGCTGCGGTCCTTTGCAACCCCAATGCGTTCCCTGTCGCTTTCGGGATCGGTGCCTGGTCGATCCTTCACAACTATCGCAAGTCCGCGTTCTGGATCCATGGACCGATCGGACTGCTGCCGGTCGCCACCTACTACTTCCTGGGTCAGCGCTATTTCAAGAAAAATCCCGGTCATCTTGTCCATGAACTTTCACCGAGCGATCTCGGCTTCGAAGCAAGGTTGCTGAAAGAAGGGGCGTTGCATGTCAACGACCATCTCCTGCACATGACACCGTTCCCGGCAGCGGCCGGTGTTTTGGCACCCCTGATCGTGATGGCAGCCGCTGTTCTCGCTTGGCGGAACGGATCCAAGGTCGGTGCGTTGGCGCTGGGCGGTGCATTGGTCATCTACGCAGCAGCCCTCGGGATCGTGAAAGTCCATGAAGGATGCTCCAGTGTATTCTTCCCGCTATCACGGATGTTCCTGGCGATGCCGATCCTGCTCGCCGCAGCGTTGGCGTTGCTGATGAACTCCATCCATTTCCGTCCAGGAAGCGCGCTTCTACTGCTTCTTGGCGCGGGTCTTTCCGTTGGGTTGAACACCCTCCGCCTGAAGGGTACGGTCCAGCACGAACTGGCGTCCCAATCCTGCGCCTACGTCCGCGAAGAGCCGCTCACCGTCATCCGCACCCGTTGTGAAGCGATCAAAGCCACGGCAGTAGCTCATCATGCAGGAGTGATCGCGCCGATCCGGTGGCCCGGCATCCGTGTGGATCATGCGCAACATTTCGTTGCGCACTTCACCTGTTACGCCTGCCCACAACTCGTAAAGGACTTCCCACCGGTCATCGGGATCGGTTTCGATCGGCGCAGTTGGGTCCGGGAAGTATACGCGAATTCATCACCGGGCAGGGTCCTCTTCGTTGGTGGGGATCCGAAGGCCTGGCGGCAAGCGATGGACGAGCCTCATGGGATCGAAGCCATCAAGCGTGCCGGAATGGAATTCCACGCATTGGAATGCGATACCGCCACGACGGAAGAACTGATCTTGGAACTTGGCGTTGATGATGACCTGAAGCGGTGATGACAGCTGAGCCTACCGACAAGAAGGATCCCCACGCAAGTAGGAACACATTCGGCCTGCCCGATCGCTTCGGATACATCAGCTACTTCATCGTGCTTGCAGCAGTCCTGTTCGATCGCGGTGCATTGACCGTACGGTTCGGATGGGAGCGCGTTGGATCGGACGACGCGATATTCTGGAATGTTGCCGCTGATATCGCAAAGGGTGATCTCCATGAACCCTTCCTCTATGGCCAGAACTACAATCCGGCACTGGAATCGCTCCTTGCCGTACCGCTGCTCTGGTGCGGTATGTCACCTTTCAAGGCATTCCCCATCATCACCTCCCTCCTCGCGCTCCTCCCCTTCCTTGCATTCGGATATTACCATATGCGCCGGCGTGAATTCGCACAGGCGGTGATCATCACCGGTGTTCCACTGCTGCTCCCGGTGGAATTCGGTCTCATGACGACGATCTCGCGTGGTTTCGTGACGGGCATTGCCGTGCTGGCAGCACTACCAACGGTACTTTCCATACGATCGGCGGTCGTTCGTGATGTGACCTTGGGGACCCTGCTTTCCTTCGCCGTTGCCATCAATCCGAACGCGCTCGTTCCTGGCGTTCCCTTGTTCGTCCACTACGCACTCTCAAGCCGAACACCGGTGCGCAGTGCCATTCGCTCGGTGCTTGGGGCCATCCCACCGTTGATCGCGCTCTTCTTCGCCATGCGGTTCTACGCCCTGGACCCGGATCGCATCGTCCACCGACTGGATGACTGGCGTTTGGTGTTCTATTGGAAAGGACTGCCTATCGGGCTCCAGCAACTCGATCGTCACTTCGGTTGGACAACCCCCATTTGGTGGCCGACCGGGCACTTCATCATCTGGATGATCCTGGGCGTCCTGATCACGGCCGTGATACGGCGGAACCGGGCATTGGCGTACGCACTGGGTGCGATGCTGGTGCTGATCCTCTTCTCGTTCGGCTTCACCAAAGTACACGACGGTTTCGAGCACCCTATTTTCCCTTATAGCCGGATGTTCCTCGCATTACCGATCGTCCTGGCATGGGCGATGGCAACATCGTCCTTCAGCCCCCGCATGGGTCGGCTCGTACTCGCTGGCATGCTGGTCGCAGCCCCCTTGTACACCGCGATCAAATGGCACGGATCACCTGCGATCATCGCACGCTGGATGCAGGACCAGGAGGCCCTTCCTGTCAGGGAATTCGAGAGCCGTTCCGTCCAACGGGACTTCGCTTCTCTGAGGACCGTTATAGCGGATCGACCGGTCGACCTCATGATCTTCCTTCGCGAACCGGCGATCCACCACAGCATGCTATTGGGCTACGGTGCCGCAGCGGTGGACCCATCACTGCCACCTACGCTCTTCATGGGAAAAGACCGTAGGATCTGGCGACGAAGGGAAGAAACCACTGCCGTTCGGACGAATATCCTCATCATCGGAGGGGATCCGGTCCAATGGCAGCGGAGCACGGAGGGTCCGTTATCGATGGAAGAAGTGCCCTGCTCGGCTGGTCCGGCCCACCTCATCACGGGGAACACGTTGCCTGCCTTTGTGCTGGTCGAACAACTCGGGTTCCGCACGGAATGAACGACCTCCGGGGATCCCGATCAAACCTGTAGACCGATCAACAGGATATCATCCACTTGCTCCTCGTCCCCTTTCCATGATCGGAACTTGTCGGAGATCGCTTGGTACTGATCATCGAGCGGCAGGATCGATGTCCCCGTTATCCATTCCTTCAGTCCGCTAGACTTCAATTTCTTGCCTTGCGGCCCGCCGAACTGGTCCTGCAAGCCATCGGTGAAGAGGAAGAAACGATCACCGGGAAGCACTGGGATCACCACGGGCGTGAAGGAGGAATTCGCGCCCTCCTGCTGTCCGATGGGCATGCGATCACCTTTGTACTCGTTCAGCTCGCCATCGCGTATCCTATAGAGCGGTGAGAAACCACCGGCGTAGGCCATCGTTCCCGCCTGACGGTCCAGAACGAGTACACCGGCGTTCATGCCGTCCCGATTATCGCTGGATCCATCCTGTTTGCTCAGGGCATGGATCATGCCTGTCCGCGCACCATCAAGGATCGCCCCGGGACACAGGATGCCCTTCTCCATCACCATCTCCTGGAAGAGTGATGCCCCGATGAGGCTGAGCAATGCACCAGGCACGCCATGGCCGGTGCAATCCGCAGCCGCCACCACTACCTTGCCCTTCTTCTCCGCGAACCAGTACAGGTCCCCGCTCACGATATCGCGCGGACGGAACAGGATGAACGAATCAGGCAGCAATTCCTGCAACTGCTCCGATTCCGGCAACACGGCGCGCTGGATACGCTGGGCATAGCGGATGCTGGACAGAAGTTGCTGGTTCTGCTCGCGAACGAGCGCCTGCTGGGTGTTCACTTGACGTTGCAGGGCCAACCGGGAGCGTATGTCACGAGCGAAGAGTATCACAGCCGGATCGCCCCTGTACGAGGTGACCCGAACGCTGCTTTCCACATCGATCGTTACGCCCTTGGCGGTCAAGAGCGGGATATCTTCGTAGACGGCACCTTTCTGCTCCCACGCTTCCGCAATACGCGTAGCACTTCGGTCCAGGAAGGCCCTCGGGTGGATCTCGAAGATGCTGAGCTTGGCCAGTTGCTCCCGCGTGTAACCGAGCATCTCCGCGGCTTTCTCGTTCGCCTGGTAGATCCTGCCGTTCACGAAGTTGATCACGAACAAGGCGTCGTTGCTACCTTCCAACACCCCGAGATAACTGTCGCGATCGCGTTCAATACGGGCATACCGGGCCTGCAACCTGTTGTACGCGAGCGATAAGCCTACCGATGCGCCGAGGAACAGCGCCGGCAATGCGACCATCGTTAGACCGATCGTCAGTTCCATGCTACCTCGCCCACAGCGGGAATGTCGTTGAGGACATTGAAGATCAACTCAGGATCCAGGAACTCGCCCACGCGGTCCGGTCGGGAGGCATAACGCACTATCCCGTTGATATCCACGAGGAACGAGGCCGGCAACGGGATACCCTCCGTGTAGTCCACACTGAGTTCGAGCAGTGGATTGCTGTAGACAACACCATACTGGGAAGAGACCTCCTGCTTGTCATCGGAAAGCATGCTGTAGTGGACGCCGATGCGCTCCACCATGTCCTTGTTCACCGAAATGTCATCCGGCCCGATACCCAGCACATGGATGCCCTTCTCCATGAACTCGGCACGGTTGCGCTCGTAGGTCCGCAACATCATGTGGCAGCCGGGGCACCAATCGCCACGCACGAAAATGAGCAGGACGGGATGTTTGCCCTTGTAGTCCGACAGCTTGACCGGATCACCGGCTTGATCGCGAAGTTCGAAGTCCGGCGCCGGTCCACCGATACGCACGCGGTAGCCCGACCTGGTCCGCTTCTTCATGTTCCGGGCATCCTGTACATAGCTGAAAGTGAGTCCAAGGGCAAAGAGCAAGGGCAGCACAGGCAACAACCACAAGTCCCAGATGAACGGCGTGTCGTGGATCGCCATGCCATAGCAGAAGCAGGCGCCTGCTGCCTTTGAAGTATCCAACCAGAGTTTGTCGATGTAGGTGAACCACGGCATGAAGACCTGGCGCACAATGGTGGCCGATGCGGCCAGCGACAGACCGACCGTCAACCATGGCCAGTGGCCGTATAGCAGATCCAGGGAAATACCCATCGCCGTTCCGCAGACCAGGATCATGACGAACTGGAAGTTGCTGGTGTACTTCTGGAACTCCAGGAGCGCGAACCCGTAGGCCAGGAACAACAGGAAAACACCCGCCTGCGGCTGATGGATGGCGAAGGCGGCCGGCGTCAGTAAAGCCAGTAACAGGCCAATGGTCGTAAGCGGATGAAAACGTGAACGCATGCGCGTGTTCTACGGCATTGGCACCGGGTTGGTTCCCCTCACCCGGTACCGTGATCATGCTATTCCCCGAAAGCCCCGGTTCGGGTACTTTCGCCCCGCCAACAATGCCCATGGAAAAGACCCTGTTCCTCCTTCCCCTGCTTCTCGCTGCCTGTGGGACCCCGGCACCCGCCCCGGAACCGGCGCCAGTAGCCGAAACCCGGATGGTCAATGTGTACAGCCATCGCCACTATGATGTGGACAAGCAGCTATTCACCCAGTTCACCGAAAAGACCGGCATCCAGGTGAATGTGATACAAGCCGGTGATGATGAGATCATGGCGCGGCTGGAACAGGAAGGCGAGAAAAGCCCGTGCGACATCTTCATCACTGCGGACGCTGGTCGATTGGGCCTGGCGAGATCGCGTGGCTTGCTTCAGCCAACGAAGAGCGAAGTGCTGGATGCCAATATCCCCGCTGCATTGCGAGACCCCGAGGGCTACTGGTTCGGCCTCACCATGCGCGCCCGAGTGATCGCCTTCAACAAGGAAAAGGTGAAGCCGGAGCAGATCCATACCTATGCCGACCTGACCGCAGCGAAGTGGAAAGGCAAGGTGCTGGTGCGCAGCTCCGAGAACGTTTACAACCAAAGCCTGCTGGCTGCGATGATCGCGCATGACGGACCCGAAGCTGCTGAAGCCTGGGCCAAGGGCATTGTTGCGAACATGGCCCGCGAACCAAAGGGCGGTGATACCGACCAGTTGCTCGCCATCGCCGAAGGCATCGGGGATGTGGCCATTGCGAACTCGTACTACATCGGCAAATTGATGGCCAGTGACGAGCCCGAGAAGCAGAAGGCGAAAGGGATGATCGGTGTGCTGTTCCCGACGATGGGTGCGCACGGTACCCATGCGAACGTCAGCGGTGGTGGCATTGCGAAGTATGCCCCCAATCCCAGCGAAGCCATGGCCCTGCTGGAATTCCTGAGCGGTGACGAGGCCCAGAAGCTCTTCGCTGAAGGCAACAAGGAGTACCCGGTGAAACCTGGTATCGCCCCCGCCCCGGAACTTGCCGCCTTCGGCACTTTCACCCCGGACAGCCTGAATTTGGAGGCCCTTGCCCGCTTCAACGCCGAAGCCGTGAAGCGTTTCGACGCGGCTGGCTGGCGCTGATAGCGGACCTTTGGCCGTTAACGAACGTGACATTGTGCGGTCCAAGAGCTTGTTCGCCCTCATCTCGGCGTTGGCCGTATTGTTAGCGGCACCATTGCTGGTGGTCATCACCGCGCCGTTGCATGCACCTGCGCCGGAGTGGCACCATGTGCTTGCCACGCTTCTACCGGGCCATCTTTGGGAGACCGTCCAGTTGATCGCAGGCGTGATCATCGTCTCGGTAGTGCTTGCTGTGCCTTCGGCCTGGCTGATCGCGACCCACGAATTCCCGCTCCGCTCGTTCTTCCGGTGGGCGTTGGTTCTTCCCTTGGCGATGCCCACTTACATCAGCGCGTTCGCCTATGCGGCTCTGCTCGGACCCACGGGCACATTGAGCGCATGGCTCAACGACACGGTCGGAATCAAACCCGATATCGTCTCATTGCCCGGGCTGTGCATGGTACTGGCCTTCGTGCTCTTCCCGTACATCCTCCTCCCTGCCCGCGCCGCATTCGTGCAAGGCATGACCAGCCAACTCGAAGCCGGGAGACTTCTTGGGGCTTCGCCGACCCGCCGTTTCCGGGCACTGGCGGTCCCTCTGGCGCGGCCTGCCATCGTTGGTGGCGCGCTGCTCGTGGCCATGGAAGCACTGAACGACTTCGGTGCTGTGAAGTATTACGGGATCCGCACGCTCACCACCGGCATCTTTCGCGCTTGGGGCGGATTGTATGACCTCGGCAGTGCGCTTCGCCTAAGCGCAGTACTTGTGGGTCTGGTGGCGTTGCTGCTGTGGATCGAACACCGTTCGCGCAAAGGTCGTAGCCAAGCCACCGACCAGGTACCGGTCGCGCGATCACGACTTGGAGGTCCATGGGCCTGGCTGGCGACCGCCTGGTGCCTGCTCATTGTCGTGCTCGGCGTTGGGTTGCCGTTGGGCAAGGTCAGCGGTGATGTGCTGTCGATGGGCACGGATGCCTGGCCCGAAGGAACCTTCAGCGCGTTCGGCAATACGCTCGGTATCGCAGTGTTGGCGGCTGGATGCACGCTCGTAGTCGCCGTACTTTTCGCCTTCCGGGAGCGTCACGCCAACCGTTGGGCGATCGTACAGCGCATCGCCGATCTGGGTTACGCCATCCCGGGTGCGGTCATCGCGATCGGCGTCATGGCCCTGGCCGGTTCGATCGATCGCAACGCCGGCTTGTCCTTTGCTCTGATCGGGAGCATTGGCCTGCTTACCTACGCGTTCGTTGTTCGTTTCCTCGCCGTGGGTACCCAACCGCTGTACGGCAACCTGCGCCAGCAAAGCACCGCCTTGGATGCCTCGGCCCGCATGCTTGGCGCATCACCGTGGCGGGCGTTCACGCACATCAATCTTCCGCTTCTTCGCCCGGCGCTTGCCGCCTCTGCATTGCTGGTGGCCATCGATGTGATCAAGGAACTGCCGCTCACGCTGATCCTGCGCCCCTTCAACATGCACACTTTGAGCACCAAGACCTACGAACTGGCGTCCATCGAACAATTGCGCGAGGCCTCGGCACCGGCATTGTTGATCGTGGTGTGTGGGCTGGTGCCGGTGTTCCTGTTGGAGCGGATGGTGGAGCGCATGCGCTGAGGTCTTGTGCCATTCTGCGTAACTTCACCTTCCCATGTCAAGCCTGGATACCATCAAAAGCCAACTGATCGACCGTATCATGGTGACGCGGAACGAAGGATTGTTGGCGGCGATCGCGAAGATCTTCGAATCAACACAAGCAGATGAAAAGCTCGAACTCAGTGCAGAACAGATCGAGTTGCTGATGATGAGTGAACGGGATATTGAACAGGGCAACGTGATCGCCGAGGACGATATGGACTGAGGTGATCGGATCATGACTGGCTTGACCGTTTACTGGACCCTGACGGCAAAGAGACAGCGTGATCACGTCTTCGCCTATTGGACCGACCGGAACAAGAGTGCGAGCTACTCTAGGAAGCTGAGCGCTGCTATCAAGGAACGCACTGCCCTATTGCGCAAAATCCCCGGTATGGGTGTAGCGACGGAATTCCGGGACGTGAGGGCGGTATCCATGGGGCACTACGTCCTTCTCTACAAGCTAGCTCAACCAAGGATCATCATTGTTGGGTTCTGGGATAATAGGCAGGACCCTAGGCTGCTGCTCGCGATACTGGGGAAACGTTGAATTCTACGGAGCCGATGGAATGGCTGGATCCCGCAATTGCCCGAGGCTTCCGCACCGGCATTGTTGATCGTGGTGTGTGGGCTGGTGCCGGTGTTCCTGTTGGAAAAGGTGTTGGAGCGGAAGTGAAGAACAGCTTCGTTGACCCGGATCGACAACGGATATGATGCCCCCCCTCTTCTCCACCCTCGGTCTATCCGAAACGCTGCTGAAGTCCCTTGCCGCCCTCAACTACACCACCCCCACCCCCATCCAGCAACAAGCCATTCCGGCGGTGCTGTTCGGGAAGGATGTGCTGGGTATTGCGGATACCGGTTCGGGAAAGACCTTGAGCTATGCGCTACCCATTCTTCAGTGCTTGCAGGAGGAGAAGTGGACCATGCAGAGCAGGCACGTGCCGGTGCTGGTGCTGGTGCCCACGCGGGAACTCGCCGTGCAGGTGGAAACGGTATTCAATGAAGTAAGCGCTGGCCTTCCGGAAAAGGTGAGGACCATGGCCGTGTTCGGCGGCGTGTCCATCAACCCGCAAATGATCGGGATGCAAGGTGTGCAGGTGTTGATCGCCACGCCGGGCCGTTTGTTGGACCTGATCGGGTCCAAGGCCGTCCACCTCGGCGAGGTAAAGATGCTTGTGCTGGACGAGGCGGACAAGATGCTGAACCTGGGCTTCCAGGAAGAGATGGACAAGCTGCTGGCGCTGATGCCCCGCAAACGGCAGAACCTCCTCTTCTCGGCCACGCTGAACAATGCGGTGAACGAGATCACGCGCCTGGTGCTGCACAAACCGGAAGTGATCCAGGTGACGACCGGACCGCAGGAGATCACATTGATCAAACAGCGGGCCTTCCGCGTGGCACCGGAGCGCAAAGGCCCCTACCTGCGCCACCTGATCCAGAGCCGGGACATGCAGCAGGTGCTGGTGTTCACCGCCAGCAGCCACAGCGCGGACCATGTGGCGGACAAACTGCGGAAGCACGGCATCGACGCCAAGGCCACGCACGGCAAGAAGAGCAACCACGCCCGACAGGAGGCGCTGGCCGCCTTCAAGGCCGGAAAGCTGCGCGTGCTGGTGACCACCGACCTGCTTTCACGCGGCATCGACATCGAGTTCCTGCCCTATGTGATCAACTACGAGCTGCCCCGTTCCCCGAAAGACTACGTACACCGCATCGGCCGCACCGGTCGCGCGGAGCATCCCGGCGAGGCCTTCACCCTGGTGACACCGGAAGACCAACCCCACTTCAAGGTGATCCAGAAGAAGATGGGCCAGTGGCTCACCCTCGAAGGCACCGATGATGAGGACCTGAAAGGGTTTTGAATCAGCGGTCAGGTTTGCTCCGCAGGTGATGTCAAATGAGAAAGTAAAAGGGTGAAAGAGTGAGAGGGTGTCGGCTCTCGCACTCTCGCACCCTTTCAATCTTTCACCCTCCTCTGGTATTGCTCCGACGACGGTCCGGACAGCTCCGGCTCAGCAGCTACGCTACAAACCAATGAACCCGAAACGGTAGCGTTTGCCGCCGTTGTGCATCATGGCCAGGATCACCAGATCGCCGTTCAGGTCGAAGAAGAACGGAGTGGTCATGCTCATCTCGAACGTGGCGCCCTCGTGCAAATGGAAAAGGGGCAGCCCGAAAGTGCGATCCGCATACGCCAGCTTGCCATCCGGTTCGATGACCTGCATGAAGGTGGCATGGACGGTATTGGAGTCGAACGCCTTGTGCTTCACGTAGTTCGTGCCGTCGGGCTCCGTCCAGTTGGCGGCCGGAATGGAAGGAATACTCAGTTCGGTGTTGTTCCACAGCACGTAGAGCCGATCCGCTTTCAGGAAGTAGACGAACGAACCATACTCATCTTGTGAGCGGCTGTTGCGCAATTCCTGCTGCTTCTCCACGCTCTGCCACCACGTCCGCAGACCTGTCCCGGGATCCAGGCATACCGCAACGGCATCGCCATAGGTCCATTCGTACGTGAACTGCACGGGCGATGAACCGGCTACGCCCTGGCTGCTGCTCTTCACTTGCTCCAAAAGCATCAGTGCTTTGCCATCCGTGCGATACAGGATGTCCTTGATCCGAAGATCGTCCACAAAAGCCTTCGCAGCGTTGTCCGCGATCCGCTCGCCGCTCAATGTCGCTACAAGGTCGCGCGGGAGTTCTTCGACGCGATCCACGTTCACCGTACCATCCGCGGCGAAACTGGCGAACCAACTGCCGTGAATGGTCTTGTTCACGGACGAAGGGTCCGTGGTGTAGAGCGCATAGATGGAGCACGCATTTTCCGGTCCAACAGTGAGGCGATGATCCTCGATCTGCTTGCCTTCCAGTCCTTTCGGCTTGTGTGCCTGCCAACTGCCTTTGCCATCGGTGGAGTAGAGCATATAGGTCCACACCGGCTTCTCCCAGATCTTCTTGTACAGGTATGCGTGACCACTGTTGTCAACGGCAACCTCGTTGTGCAGGGCTTTGCTGCCCTCGACCTCCAATGTCTGCTCGTGGCTCCAGAGCTTGGTCAAAGCAGGAATGTCATAGCAGGTCATGCGTAGCTTCTCCTTGGTGTCCTTCACGAAGGGCAGTTCGGTCAGGAGCAGGAGCCTCTTGCCATCGGGACTGAAGGACCACTTGTAGGTCCCCCGGTTACCCATCTTTTCCGCGGTGACCAGGTCCAATTGCGTGCCTTCCTTGAGAGCACCGTCAAAGCCCAAGGAATGGAGCATCAGTGTGTGCTTTCCGCCTGCCTTCTCCCAGCGTGAGACGAAAGCGTAGAGCGCACCGTTCATGACGACCACCTCGTCCAGGAAGTAGGAGTCACCCATGACGCCGTTGTTGAAGGCGACCTCCTTGGTCCCCACGAACTGTAGGGACTTGTCGTACTGCTCCAACCAGAAATGCCTGACGGTCGTAGCGTCCTCGGACACGCGTAACAACACGAAACCTTCATCACCCAGATCGAGCAATCGCTCGATGTGGCGTTCGGCAAAGTCGTTGGTGGCAGGAGGTCCCCAGCGATAGACCGGTTCCTGGGCCTGCAGGCCGGTCACGAAGACCAGCGCGGCCGCTATGCTGAGCAGCCTCACTTTATTTCTTGCAAGCAGCGTTGTACTCCGCGATGATCGCCTGGATGTTGAGCATGCCGTAGCCCTTCTCCTTGTCCGCCACCTTCTTCGCAAGCTCCTTGTTGTCGCCCACGTACTCGGCCATCTTCTCGGCGAACTTCATTCCGAAATAATCCAAGGAACGCGGCTTCTCATCACCCGGCTTCATATAGACCATGACGGATGGGTACATGCGCGCCATGAACTCCTCTTCCGTCTCACTGGCCCCCTTTTGCATGATCGCCCAGTTCTCGGCCCGATTGTACCACACGTACTCGGTGATACAGCCTTCGGTCACCACAAGGTTCGCGCGGATCGCGCTACCGGAAAGTCCACCGGAATAGTTGATGCAGTGGTAGAGCTTGTCGGCCACTTTGTACTCCTTCAGGTCCTTCGTCTTCAGGTCCTGCTTGCTCTTCTTGTCGTCCTTGTCGGTGTAGAACAGCACCTCGTTCTGCATGGTGTACCGGTTCTGCAGCTTGATGAAGCCCTCGGACTTCTTGCCTGTGGCATCCACGATGTAACCGGGATACAATTCCCCGCTGCGATAGACGTCGCTGCTCCAATCCTGGGCGTTCGATGCGGTAAGCGCGATGAAAAGGCCGGTGCTGAGTAAGGTCCGTAGGGTCATGGGTTCTGTTTCAGGGGGTGCGAAAGTAAGCCATTGCACAAGGACAGTGCCGATCTTGTCGTCACGATCTTCCGCCCTGGAACAAGGCCCGGCAGGGACCGGGGGGTAACCCGCATCCAGCCGTAGTTTCGCGATCCGCCCGCCATGCCCCCGATCCTGAGCATCAATAACCTCTCCTTCGCCCATGGAGAGCGGACCGTGGTCCAGGACGTTTCATTGGCCGTCATGCCCGGCGAGATCCTTGTCGTGGTCGGTTCCAGTGGAAGCGGCAAGACAACACTGCTGCGTTTGATCGCTGGATTGGAGCAGCCACGGGCTGGGAGCATCACCTTGTCGGATCGAACACTGAGCGGTCCGGGCGTCTTCGTAGCACCCGAGCAGCGTGCGGTGGGTATGGTCTTCCAAGGTTTAGCGTTGTTCCCGCACCTTACGGTGGAGGGCAACCTGGGCTTCGGGCTTGCTCATTTACCGAGGACCGAACGCGCGCAGCGCATCGCGGAAGAACTGGCATCCGTAGGGCTTCAGGGCTTGGGGGCACGTTACCCGCATCAACTCAGCGGCGGCCAGCAGCAACGGGTCGCGATCGCACGGTCCTTGGTCCGCCGGCCCTCATTGATCTTGATGGACGAACCGTTCAGCGACCTCGATCACCGGACGCGATCGCAGGTGCGCGCTGAAGTGCTGCGGATCCTTCGATCGCATGGCACAACGGCGATCATCGTGACCCACGACCGTGAGGATGCCTATCACGTGGCCGATCGTATCGCCGAGATGGACGAGGGGCGCGTGGTGCGTGTGGACACGGCGGAGGTCTTTCGCACAGCGTGGGAGACCAGACCCTTCTCCTGATGAGCGCCGAGCGTTTGGAACAACTGCGCGGTATGCTGGCCGAGGAGCCGGGTGACCTCTTCCTGCGTTACGCGATCGCTTTGGAGTTGAAACGGGAAGGGCGGATGGAACAGGCCGTCGCGGAACTTGCAGCCATTCTGGCCGATGAGCCGAAACATGTCGCGAGCTACTACCAGCTCGCCCTGCTCTTGGCTGAACTCGGTCGTTCACAAGAAGCGATCGCCGCTTGCGACGCCGGTGCCATGCAATGCCTTGTCACAGGGGATCGCAAGGCCCGTCAGGAGTTGCTTGAATTGATGCACGCATTGAAGGAGGAGCTGTGATGCCGAAAGTGCTGAAATGGATCCTGCTCTTTTCCGGTGCCGCACTGTTGGCGGTCATGGTCCTCGTCGCCGCGGCCTTTCCTTTCCTGGCCGTGAACGATCCGAGCGGTGCAAAAACGGTCGTCGTGGAAGGCTGGATCCCACCGGAATTCCTACCGAAGGTGAAAGCCGAGATCGACCGTCGGGGGTATGAGCGTGTGTACACCACCGGTACAACACGGAACCTCTCCTACACGCTGCGGATGCATGACACCATTTCGGTCGTACTACGCAACCCGGAGAAAGGCCGACTGATCGTGAGCGCTTGCGGAAGCGATGGGTCCGGCTTCCGGGTGATCGCGGACAATGACACGGTACTGGAACGGATCGTGACACCCACCTGCAAGGATTACAGCGCTTCGTTAAGAACGCCGGTCGAGCGATTGGCCTTGCTCCCGACATACTCCATGGCAGGAGAACCCGATTGGGAAATGCTTTTCACATTGTATGTGGAATTGAACGGGACCAACGTGCATGAATTGCAACGATCCACCACCATCCTGCGTGCGAGCGGCACCCGTGAGAACGGACTGCCGACTTTCGCTGATGCAGCGGCCGACCAATTGCGGAAAGCCGGGCTGGAGGCGAGCAAAGTGACCCCCCTACCGACCACTGGCGTGGGGGCAAGCCGCACCTGGGCCAACGCCAGGCGGTTCGGCCAGCAGGCCAGATCGGATGGACTGAAGCAAGTGGACGTGATCTCCCTCGGTATCCATGCACGCCGTTCCAGGGCCATGTACCGCAAGGCCTGCGGCCCGGATGTGGAGGTGGGCATCATCAGTTTGGACGACCCTGAGATGAAGCGTGGGACGTGGTGGATGGAACCGCTCGGCTGGCTGAAGGTGATGAAGGAGCTTGCAGGCGTTCCAGCGGGCTATCTGGTGGAGGAAGGTCCGTAACCGCCACGAACGATGCTATCTTTTCGGCATGTTGACCGTTGACCGTCCGCTCCCGAACGAAGTGGTGGACTTTTTCCAAGCCTATGTCGCCAAGGCATCCGGGAACGATCTGTTCACCGCGCTGGACCATGCCCTGGAACGAAGCCGGGCGGTCGCAGTCGGGATCGCGCCGGATCGCGAAGAGTACCGCTACGCAGAAGGCAAATGGAGCATCAAGGAGGTCTTCCAGCACATTACGGACACGGAACGCATCCTCTCCTACCGCGCCTTGCGTTTCGCCCGGAACGATGCAACGGAACTTGCGGGCTTCGAAGAGAACGACTACGTCGCCTTGGCGGAAACCGAAAGGCGCTCGCTGAAGGACCTGCTTGAAGAGCATATCATCGTGCGCACATCCACGATCGCCCTTTTCCGAAGTTTCAGCGCGGACATGCTCACACGCACAGGCGTCGCCAACGGGAACAGGAACAGCGTTCGGGCATTGGGCTGGAGCATTGCCGGTCACGCGCTGCACCATATGGACATCATCGACCAGCGCTACCGTTGATCATGGCAGCACGAAGCATCCACCAATGGTTCGCGGACTATGGGGTCAGCCACCAGAACCCCACGAACAAAGCCGTGCATTGGGTCTGTGTACCGGTGATCTACTTCTGCGTGGTCGGTTTCCTGTGGAGCATACCTACCCCGGAAGTCGCTCCCTTGACCGGAAGGCACGTGTGGGCGATGCTCGGCGTAGCGCTGGTGAGCATCTTCTACATGCGTTTATCACTGGGCATCATGATCGGCATGGCGATCTGGAGCATCCTGTGCTTGTTCGTGTGCCGGTACGTTGAACTACACGCAACATGGCCGCTGTGGGCCATTTGCGTCGCCTTGTTCGTGGCGGCTTGGATCGGCCAGTTCATCGGTCACAAGATCGAGGGAAAGAAGCCGAGTTTCCTGCATGACGTGCAGTTCCTCATCATCGGGCCTGCGTGGTTGATGGGCTTCATCTACAGGAAGCTGGGCATCCCCTACTGACCGATCGGGAAGAAGTAGGTAGGACGATGCCCGGAGCAGGTGCCTGGATGGAAGATGCATCGGAGGTCCTGTAGTGCGACCTCCGGTTCCAGCAATGCTTGTCCGAAGAGATCACTGCGCGCACTGTTGCCGATGAAACCACCGTTGCGGAGCGCTTTCAGCCCGGCTACCCGTGGATCACCAGCGGCCATGCGCAAGGCATCGACCCTACCGTCCTCTGCCATCACGACACCGAAATGATCGCAAGAATCGGCGATGCCGATCACTTGTTCAATGGCCATCGGGATATTGCCGTCAGCCGTGCTATCCGCAAACCAGTAACGCCCTCCGGCATCATGGATCAGCGTGGCCATGTAGCTGTTACCGGGCGGGGCGAACCAGTCCTTCTCCCAGTTGCTTCCGAACAGGACACGCGGTTGCTCGCCCAATACCCGCCGCATGTCCCGCAGTGTCGTGTAACGATGCGAGAGGGCGGCGAACGAGCTATCCGCCCGCTTTTCCTTGCCGAGCAGCAGACCGAAAAAGCGGATCCATTCGGCCCGGCCCAGGGGATGTTCCTCCAGGTACTCGGTGACCGCGATCGTTGTGGGTACGACAACGACCTGACCTGGCTTTCGACCGAAGGGATAGTCGAACAACGCCTGCGGGGCCAAAGCGATCAGGCGTTCACGATCGAGGCCTTCTGCCCGGGTGATCTCGCTGATCGCACCGGACCGAACTCGTTCGCGCAGCCCCCGATCGCGGATCGCGTCGGCATGGGCCACTCCCACGACAGCCTCTGGAACACCCAGTGCGGTGAAGAAAGGCAGGTGCGTGGTGCTCACCACCGCAACGCGTTGCAATGGGACAGCAACGGACATCTCCTGCCCGGCGGGTGTTCCCATCAACATGTAGCAGCCAACGGTATCCCGCACACCGCCAGGGCCGAACACAAGGATGCGTCGATCAGTGCCCCTGACCTGTACCTGGAAATGCTCCGCATATGCGTTCGGCAACGTACCCCATACGGCTTCACCGTGCTCCACCGGTTCCCGCATATCGCACCCCATGAGGAGAACGCATCCCAAGACCGACAGCGGGCCTGCCCTCATTGCATTTCCCGTATCAACTCGAGCAATGCGTCCTTGATGGAATCGCGGCCCTTGGCCATGGCACCGGGTTCCTCGAAGGCCTGGTGGTCCGGTTGTTCACCGCGGTCCATCGGGCCTTCACCATGACCGGCCGGGATGTACTTCAACAATGGCACGTGGAACTTGAGGCCGGAGTTGGGCGCAGTCACGACCCATTCCGCACCACCTGTGAAGCCATGTGCGTTGGACCCGGTCTCTTCACCCACCACACGAGCACGTTTGGTGCGGCGGGCCATCATGACCAGGGCCGCGGCGGCATCCCGCGTCATGCCGTCGCACACGATGTAGACCTTGCCTTGAAAGGCCTTGTCGTTCGGTACGTATTCCGCCAATCGCGGATCGTTATGTGGAAGCCGGTACGACCCTTGTGCACCAGGCAGTAGCTGGTTGTTGGAACTTGCATAGAAGTCGACCGGCACCTCATGCGAAGCGCGATGCTCCGGTTGTGCTATGCTGCGTACGACCATATCGTCCAAAACCTGGAATGGCTGCTTTGCGAACGCGGAAAACACGACCTCGGCCATGGCCAGATCGGGCCCACCGGCACCGCGCAGGTCGAACACCAAGGTCTTTGCCTCGTTCTTCCGCGCATCGTCCAACAATGCATCGATGAAGCGGTCCGGACGTTGGTCGGCGCGCAAAAGACTATCGGGATCGAGGGTCCGCATAGTGACCCACATGGCACCGCTTTCCTGTTCCGAACGCGCGCCCCACGGCAGTAAAGAGGCTCCGGTCGGCTTCCGGGTCCGCGCGATATCGGCACTCGTCAAAGCAAAGAGGGTCTGTTGCCCTTCCACCTTGCCCGGTGTGATGTATCGTACCCGGAAGGTCTCGGCGTGCTCCACATAGGTGTAGTAACGCTGCGCGAACTCCCGCTCGACGACCCTTTCGGCGTAGGTCCGATTGGCACCATCGGTGACCACCGTGGCCAGCAGTCGCTCGAGGATCTGCTCCACAGGCCGCTCATTGATCGACAGGATCCGGGATCCGATCGGAATGCTGCGGAAACCCTTGAGTTCATCCTCCAAAAAGAGTCCTTCCGGAAGGATACGCACTTGTATCGGGATCAAGAGGCCTTCTTTCCGGAGGCGGTCAGCGAAATCCTGCGGCCATGTCGCACGGCAGTGGGAATCGCCGATGGCCTTGAAAATGGGGACCAGTGCACATTCGAAGTCCACGATCCCCATGGGCCGTTGGATCGGATCACGCACCGCATCGATCACCTTGTCCAACTCGGCCTTGGTGTGGTACCGATAAGGATCCGGATGCGCCTCGTGGATGGCGTTGCGAAGGATCTCGATGTCAAGGTGAAGCCGCTCAGGATAGAGATCTTCCTGTGAACCGGGTGACTGCGCTGCGGCAGGAGCCTTGAAAGCCAGAAAAAGGCCGAGGAAAATGATCGTCCGCACCATGCTCGTTCTACCCGCCGCAAAAGTAGACCCCTGGGGGGGTGCAGCGCCAGCGATCGTTGACAAGTTCAATGCCACGATCGGACCGAACGGAACAGCCCCCTCTTCGACTGAAGAGGGGGCTGTTCGAAAAGGTGGATGGGGTCAAGCCTTCACAGCGGTGCGCGGAGCGGCAGCGAGGATCTCGGGGCTGGCACTATCGCTGTATTTGGCGAAGTTGTCGTTGAACT
>DEQO01000098.1 GCA_002360495.1 Flavobacteriales bacterium UBA3364 | reverse complement strand
CTCTCTATTGAAGTGTTCGTTGTCGCTCGGTTGCTTTGTGCCCGAAATTCAAATCCCTTGGAATGAAACTCGCTACGCTCTCCTGCCTGACGCTGTTCACGACCACTGCCGTCGCACAAACGGTCACGGTCTCCACGACACCGCAGAACGCCGAACAAGTGTATTACCGCCTGACCGACGATGCGCAGACGTCGGCGGTATTGGCGGATTGGGACATCGCTTTCGAGATCACCGGGATCACGGGCAGTGTACTGGTGAACACCGCCAAAGGGATGAGCGTGTACAAGGCTCCTTATACGGCGGCACAGTGGAGTGAACTGGACACTGCCGGACTGGCCGCAGGCTGGCCCGAACAGCAGAACAGCGAGATCAACTGGAGTTCAGGTGCGCTGAACCAAGGCCTTACCTCCAACCCGTTCGATCTGGGTTGGGGCATCTACGACCCAGTCGGTCACAACATCACAGGCGATAGCCTGTTCGTTTTCCGTATGGCCGACGGCGCCTACAAGAAATTCGTGGTGAATGGTTTCGCCGCGCTCACCAACAGTTTCACCTTCACCCTGGCCGACCTGGACGGCGGTGCCGAACTGGTGGGAACGCTCGACCGCAGCGATTTTGCCGGCAAAAACTTCGGCTATTATTCGTTCGCCTCTTCTTCAACAATGGATATGGAGCCATTGGCGAGTGATTGGGACCTGCTCTTCACGAAATACAGGGGCTTTGTGACCCAACCATTCCCGGCGTTCTACCCCGTTGCCGGTGTGCTCCAGAACCGGGAGGTACTCGTTCAGCAAGTGGACGGCGTTCCCCCGGCGGATGCCCAATGGGACGGCCAGGCAATGAGCGCTGACATGAACATCATCGGGTTCGATTGGAAGAACTTCGATCAGGGTACGTTGACCTGGACCTATGCGACGGACCGTACGTATTTCGTCAAGGACCGTTCCGGCAACATCTGGAAACTGGTGTTCACCGAGTACGGCGGCGGGATGACCGGAACCATCACGTTCACCAAGGAATTGGTCAGTGCCCTATCCGTTGATGAGGTCGCTGCCGGTCACGCTTTCGTATTGGCACCGAACCCGGTGACACAGGACCGCGTCAACCTGGTGATCGACACACAGGTGTCCGAATTGCTGTTGAACATCCTTGATGCCAGCGGGCGCATCGTCCACGAAGAGTTGCTGACCGGGCTCGGTGGACTCGCACAACGCACGATCCAACTGAATGGTCTGGGCCAAGGACTTTACGTTGTACGTCTGCAAGGCCAGGGCATCAATACGACGGATCGTCTGGTCGTCGAGTGATCCATTGGATAGGAGGGATGACCGCCTACTGCCACTGCGGCGATAGGCGGTCATCACATGATCGAACGCTTGACGCGTGTATGACAGACGGTCCGCCTCCGGGCCGGACCTTTGGGATCCAAGGATGTGTGCCCACTTGTTCAGGTCCAGCCTGCTTGTCGCGTTCTGGTGTGTCTGGGCACCCGGAGCATTTGCGCAGATAAGTCTGGTCGTTCGGGATGATGTTACGGGAGATGCCGTTCCGTACGCCCATGTGACCCTCGATCAGGCCGGGGCCACGCCACTGGGTGCGGCCACGAACGGGGTTGGATCGGTCGACTTTCCGTGCGTACCCTCCCTCGACCGGCCCGCTCGTATCCGGGTGAGTTTCATCGGTTACGAAACGTTGGAGGATACATTGACCGGTCCGGGTCCAAGGGTGGTGCGACTGCAGCGAAAGACCATCGGCCTCGGCGAGGCGGTGGTCACCGGGCAATACGGACCCAATACAGCGGAAGCAGCCGTGCATCGCGTGCGGGTCCTTGATGCGGCCACATTCCAACGCATGGCCGCCAACAACCTGGGCGATGCCTTGCGCAACGAGCTCAACATCCGGCTGGCACAGGACAATGTGCTGGGTTCGTCGCTGAGCATGCAAGGGATGGGCGGGCAGAATGTGAAGATCCTCGTGGACGGTATTCCTGTGATCGGCAGGCAGGATGGCAACATCGACCTGGGCCAGCTGGACCTCACGGGAATCGATCGTGCGGAGATCGTGGAGGGACCGCTCAGCGTGAGCTATGGTACCAACGCGCTGGCCGGCACCATCAACCTCATCACCCGTAAGGCTGGTCGCGTGGAGCCTTCGTTCCACGTTTCAACCTATGCCGAACACATCGGCAGGTTCAATGTCAACTTCAGCGCATCACGTTCCTGGCGAAAGCACAGTGTGCTCCTGAGCGGCGGTCGCAACTACTTCGGCGGTTGGGATCCGGGGCAGGCGAACGATCCCGGGTTCTCCCCGGAATTGGCCGACACCAACCGGTACCAGCAATGGAAGCCGAGGGAGCAGTATTTCGGTCGGCTCAACTATCGTTGGAGCGGTCAGAGGTGGACCTTCGGCTACAAAGGCGAGGTGATGCACGACATGATCCTTTCCCGGGGCATGCCGCGCCCACCGTACAACGAGACCGCGTTCGATGAGCGCTACATCACCTTGCGGCTGGACAACGCGCTTACTGCGCAGGCGCGCTTCGGTACGGGGAAGTTCTTCAACGGGTTCGTCGCACACAACCGCTATCGCAGGATCCGCAACACCTGGTTCACGGACCTCACCACTTTGGACGGCGTACTGACCGATGCGACCGGAGCACAGGACACGTCGCGTTTCGACCTCACGAACTTCCGGGCCGTTCTCTCATCAGCGCCCGACAGTGCCAGGCTCTCCTGGGAATGCGGGTTGGACCTTGCACATGAAACAGGCCGTGGACAGCGGATCGATGAAGGGCGAAAGACCATCGGTGACTACGCCGCTTTCGGAAGTCTGGAGTACGAGGTGAGCGATCGCCTGATCCTGCGACCCGGGTTGCGGTATGGCTACAACACCCGTTATTCCGCACCTGTCATTCCATCCGTGAACATGCGATGGCGGCTTGGGGATGCACTTACGTTGCGTGCCTCGTATGCTGCGGGGTTCCGCGCGCCTTCGTTGAAGGAGCTCTACTTCTTCTTCGTGGATGTGAACCACGACATCACGGGCAACCCGGATCTCCAAGCCGAGCGATCACGACATGCAAGTCTTGCGTTGGCGTTCCGAAAGTCGGTGGAGCACAACACCTGGACAAGCGAGATGAACCTCTTCTATAACCACGTCCGTGACCAGATCACACTGGCCCAACTGGAAGGCATGCATTGGACCTATGTCAACCTGAGCGAACTACGGACCGCGGGCGGCAGTATCGGCGCCGGACGGAACAATGGGCCATGGAACCTTTCCGCTGGTGGGGCGGTCACCGCTCGGCTCGATGCTGTTGCAATGGAGCGGAATGGACCGTGGTCATGGACCCCGGAGTTCCGCGGTAGCCTGACCCGCCAATGGCGTGAACAAGGGTTCACGGCATCCCTTTTCTGGAAGTACACGGGTGAGCAGGTCAACTACGCGCTCGTGGACGATGTCGATCTTGTGCGCGGAACCATCGCGCCCTACCACATGGCCGATGTGACCATGAGCAAACGCCTCTGTGCCGATCGCATCACGCTCACGGCCGGTTGCAAGGATCTCTTCGATGTGCAGAACCTGAACGCCAGCCTCGCCGGTGGGGTCCACAATGTGGATGGTACAAGTGTTCCCATGTCCACCGGGCGGACGGTGTTCCTGCGCGTTGAGTTCGAACTGAAACCAAAGCGGGAAGGATGAGAGTATCGGCGCCTGTCCTTCTGGCCTTGCTTCTGACGCATACCGGTTGCATCCGTGATGAACTGGCGGTGCCCGCGCACGAGCCAGGGACGGCGGTCACCCGCGAACTATGTCTGGAGCCGGGCTATGAGAACCAGTTGTGGTACGATGTTGCATCGGGCACCGTGATGGCCTCCAACGACAAGTCCGCCTGGGACCTTTCCTTCGAGAGCGATGGGAGCGGGTGGCGCATCCGCTTGAACGGCTCGCGGGCCATGTGGGCGTGGGATGCCGGCAACAACTCCATGGACCAACCCACGGATACGGTCGGCATGGGTGCGGGCCGTAGGTACGACAGGCCCAGCGGACATCCGGACAGCACAGCGATCGGTGACTGGCGTTCAGGCCAACATGTCTACGTCATCGACATGGGCGCAGACCAGCAAGGCCTGTCCATGGGGCTTCGAAAACTCCAGGTGCTTACCGTGGATGGTTCGGCCTACACGATCGTAACGGCCGCCCTGGACGGTACCGGCGTAACGCAACATACCGTTGCAAAGGATGCGCAACGGGAGTACACCATGTTCAGCATGGTGGAAGGGGTGGTGCCGATCGAACCGGTCCAACGAACATGGGACCTGGTCCTTACACGCTTCACCACCGAAGTGTACCAGCCGATCTTCTTGCCGTACTACCAGGTCACGGGGTTCCTCACCTCGTTGGGAACGCGTGTATCACGACAGACAACCGCGGACTTCGATGCTGTTTCACTTGGGGATACCCTGGCGCATCCCTTCAGCACGGATCGCAACGCCATCGGATACGACTGGAAGACCTATTCCTTCGAGACCAACTCCTATACCGTGGATCCTTCCATCGTCTACATCATCCAGGATGCGGAAGGGTATTACCACAAGCTGCGTTTCCTGGACTACTACAACCAGGTCGGTGACATCGGCTGTCCGCAGTTCGAAGTGGTCGCCTTGTGAAGCGGCCTAGAAATCACCATCGCCGCCGCCGGCACCCGGTTCGCGTTGCTGGCTGCCCTTCTTGCGGAACAACGACATGTTCTGCTCCCCGAATTTCCAAGTGAGGGTGAACCGCGCGAAACGCATCTCGCGCCGGCGGAAGCTCTCCTGGTATAAATAGTCCGTGTCGATCGTGTTCCCCCATTTGCGGGTGAAGAAGACATCGTTCACCGATAGCACACCGGTCAATTTTTTCGTGAAGTCGTGGCTTACTGATACGTCAATGCCGTATTGCGGTATGTTCCGCCCTTGTGCCTGGATCCGTGCTCCTTCGTATTCGCCGTTCACTTGGGCGGTCCAATCGGCCGCGCGGCCAAAACGGTAGTTGGCCATGACCTTACCGTTCCAGTTGAAGCCTTCGTTCCGGGCTCCCCCTTGCGCTTCGGACAGGGCCACGTTGGTGTACTGAAGCGTTCCGCTCAGGGTGAGTTGCAAACCCTGTACGGGGTCCAACTTGAAGATATTCTCCCACCCACCGCTGGCACTGTATGTACCGTTGATGAAGGTGTTCAGCAGGATCGTGGTGTCGGTGGGGAGCGGCGTGGCGTAGTTGGTGATGACATCCGTGGTGTACCGGGTGAAGACCGATGTGAGCCATGTCGCTTTGCCCTTCCAGAAAGGCAACAGATGGTTCACTTCGGCCAGGTTGCTCATCTCCGGTGCGAGTGTGGGATTCCCGATGCGTACGTTGCGCGCATCACTGATCATGATGAACGGCATGACCTGCCAGTGGTTCGGCCGTTGGATCTTCCTGGAGAAGTTCACCTGGAGTTCACGCACGCCATCATCCCAGCGGCGGACCAGGTAGATGGATGGGAACAGCGCTCGTCCCAGGTTCTCGGTGCCATCCGGATAGATGTAGCTATAGGTGAGGTCCTTGCCCACCAACTCGGCCTCGAACCAGGTGGCTTCGAAACGCAGGCCCGCCATCAGGGACCAGCTTTCCGTGAGCTTTTGGGACCAGTTGAAGTACGCCGCGTTGATCAGGTCGGTGATGTCGTAGTCGTTCGAAAGGGTGGAGTCCAGCACGTCCGTGCCGACTACGGGCGAGGTCACGAAGACATCTTGATAGGTACGGTCCAGGCGCGTGTTGCTCTTCACCCCGTATTCGAACTTGGTCCGTTCATTGATCGGATCGATGAAGTCGGCCTGAAAGGTGAGGGTGTTGTAACGGCTTCCGCCTATGTTGTCCTGCAGGCGCGGGCTTTCCGGCAAGAGTTCACCGCCGGTGGTGTAGCTGTACAGGTCCTGCTCCGAGTTGCTATCGCGTCGGTTGCTGTTGTACGTCACGTCCATGGACCATTCCTTGCCTTCCTTCGGAGCTTTGTGCCGCAGGCCGATCTGGGAGGTGACCCCCATGGTCTCGCTGGTCGAGGAATTGAACTGCCGGCCGGTGCTCAGTAGCTCGCGCCCGGCTCCGTATGTGCTCGACGATTGCTCGTCATCCCCTTCGTTCATGTGGCCACGGAAGGATTGCGACACGCTGATGGTGTTGCGATTGTTCACCTGCCAGTCCACGCCGAAGCGACCACCGTTCATGGTGCGGCCGGAATTGCTCTCCGAGTCCTGGTCGAAGTAGCCGATGGTCTCCCCGAACGAGCGATCAGTGCGGCGCGTGGCACCGTTGGTGACGTTGTTCCCGGTATTCCAATTGTAGGAGAGGTTGAAGCCCCAACGCCCTTCCTTGGCGTTGATGTTCCCGCTGGCCTGATAACGGTCGTTGGTGCCTATCCCGGCCTGCACCTGTCCGTTATAGCCCGGTTTGGTGTTCTTTTTCAGCACCACGTTCAGGATGCCCCCTGTCGTGTTCGCATCGAAGGCCACGGATGGGTTGGTGATCAGCTCCACGCGTTCGATCTCCTCCGCCGGGATCATCTCCAAGGTCATCGATGTCGGCCTTCCGTCGATGAGGATCTGTGGATTTGAGCCGCGCATCTGCACATTGCCGTCCAGGTCCACGCTCAGGCCCGGGATGTTCTTCATCACATCCACCGCCGTACCGCCCTGCGTGGTCAGGTCCTTGTCCACATTGAACACCCGACGGTCCACATGCATGACCATCCCGCTTCGGTCGCCCGTTATCTCCGCTTCCTTCAGGATCTCCACGTCAGCTTCCAGCATCAGGTTCCCCAGGTCCTGCTCCATCTTCTCGCGTGTGATGGCGAGGTCCCGCGAGAGCGTCTTGTAGCCGATGAAGCTGACCTTCAATTTCAACGGACCGAAAGGCAGTTTCTCGAAGGAGAAGTCGCCGTTGGGGCGCACCATGGTGCCGTTGATCACGCTGTCCGTCCGTCCGGAAAGAACGGTTACGGTAGCGAACTCCACTGGTTTGCGCGTGCTACTGTCCAGCACTTTGCCGTACACCTTACCGATCGGGGGGCCACCGCCCGGCCGCTGTGCCAGCGCCAGGTTGGAGCGAATGCTCGTGCCGATGATCAGCAGGACGATCAGGAAATGTTGGTTCAAGGATGGCATGGGTGGTCTGCTGGACCAATGGAGGGGGCAAAGGTACCGGCTTCCACTGCGGCGTTCGGGTAGGGACACCGATATGGAACAATGGTCCGATCGATCAACAACTTTTCACATCCGGATGGGAAAGGGTGCAATGAAAAAGCCCCTCCGCCTTGGCGGAAGGGCTTTTGGTCTGTAGGGACTATCCTAGTATTCGTCGCGACGTGAACCGCGCTCGCTGCGGTAGCCGCCACGGTCACCACCGCGATCACCACCATTGCCACCACGGTATCCACCGCGGTCGCCACCACTGCGGCCACCGCCATAGCTGGGACGATCGCCTTCGGTGCGAGGACGCGCCTCGTTCACCACCAGGTCACGCCCGTGGAAATTCTTGCCGTTGGTGCCTTCGATGGCAGCACGTCCGGCGTCATCGTTGGCCATTTCCACGAATCCGAAGCCGCGGCTACGGTTGGTGGCTTTGTCCATGATGATCTTGGCCGAGGTCACCTCTCCGAACGGGGAAAAGAGTTCGTGGAGATCCTGGTCCTTCACTGAGTAAGGCACGTTGGCGACGTAAATGTTCATGAGTTCTACTGACGGTTTATGTTGTTCTATGCCTGTTCCCCCGTGGTCTCGCCAAAGCACAAGGGGGCCTTTGGGCGGCACGAATGTAGGTAGAACCCCGATCCCCGCAATACCAGGGTGTGGCGGTAGGGCCTTGGATGGTCACGGGCGGAGGGGCTCCGGTCCTAACGCTCCGATAGCTCGCTAAGTGCGGCATGCGCCCGTGCATCCGCCAGGTTCCATTGCCGCCACGAGCGCTCCGGATATTCCTTCACGAAGAGTTCCGCCCTGTGGTTGATGCGCGCTGCGAAGCGAGATGGGGACATGTACAATCCGCTCCGGTAGCGCTCCGGCCCACCGAGCACTTGTTCGTTGTACCGGTCCAGGTTCTCCAACTCCAGCGTCGAACGCATCATGTGGGGGAGGGTCTTGTCGCTCAGGGTGGCGAGGTAGTCCAGCTCCACGAAGGCGCGCTCCCGCTGTGCCATGTTGTACCGCGCGATCACGGTGTCCCAATCCACCAGGGTCATCAAAAGGGCGATGCTGTATAGCGAGACCATGTTCCAGCGGAACAGGAAGTGGGAGGAGCGCTGGTCGCGGACCTTCACCATGATGAGCAATAGGCCGACCAGTGTCGCCAGCAGGAAGAAAGCCACGCCGATGCGTTTGTAGGCCAATGCGTAGTGGTGGATGTACCAGTAGTTGCGGATGGCCACGGAGACGACCAGCAGCGCGTTCTGCGTCAACCAGAGATAGCTGAGCACCTTGATCGTGCGGTTGCGGGTTTGGAAGTTGAGGTCGCCGCGGAAATAGTAGAGCACGATGAGCGCGCCCAATACGATGGAGACGATCAACATCCACGTGCCTTGGTGGACGAAGGACTTCAGGTACTGCCCCTCGAAGTGGAAGTTGAACCACACATGGTGGATGTCCAGTGCGTTGAGCAAGAGCAGCAAGGCGTTGAGGCTGCCGAGCAGGAGTACACCGATCGCTGCTTCGCTGCGTATGGCGCGCTGGTGGTCGTTGTCCCCCGATCGGTTGCTGGGGAGCAGGGCGTCCATCCGGGCTTTCGCCCATTTCAACATCCGCTCGTTACGGGTGATGACGAGCAGGAAGGTGGAGAGCACCAGCCCGAGCACGAAGACGAACGGCAGGCTGGCATCGATGCGGCCCAACCAGCTGAAGAAGTCGGCGACGATCTCTTCGAAGTACGGATTGGATCCGCTGTACAACCCGGCGAACAGCAGCAGGATGACCGGCACCAGCGTGATGGAGAATACACCGCGCGGTGTTATGCGAAATCCCGAGCCGGAGTTGCCCGGCATGGGAAGCAGGCGTGCGAAGGCCTGTTGCGCGGCGATCACATGGACCCCCGCCAATGCTGCGGAATGGTGCAAAGCCCCAAGCTCGGGCGCCAGCAGCACACCGACGGTGAACACCACCGAAACCATGTTCACCACCAGCGCGAGGGTGGAGCCGTATAGAACGACCATCACGGCCGTGAGAAATGTTCCCCCGACGGTAAGTAGCGCACGGCGTTGCATCGGTATCCGCCGCATGGCGAACAGCGCACCGAACACGAGCACCTCGAAGAGGAACAGGTTGAGGCCGATGCCGGTGCCATGGAAGAGGAAGGTGAAGAGCGCCGCATAGGCCAGACAGGTGATAAGGGTGCGGTGGGTGTGTAACATGGGAAGGGGCGATGGTTCCTGAACGATGCAAGGCGCCGATCAGTATCCACGACCTCAGGGGGATGTGGTCGACCGATGACCAACCGTTCGTCACTGCCCCTGCTGCCCCGCACATTCTTCTTTCGTTGGTGAACGTGATGCTGGAACATTGCATCCCCTCGTTCCCATGGATCGTGCCATCGACCCGCGCCCCTCGCGGCGCAAGCGCCTTATCGCCATTGGCTGCCTCGGCGGTGGTGCGCTGCTGCTCGTTGTGGTTTGGGCCACCTCGTTCACCACCAGTCGTGTGCGTGTGGAGGAGGCGAAGGTGCAGGTCGGTACGGTGGAGAAAGGTCTGTTCCGCGAGTTCATCCCGGTAACCGGAACGGTACAGCCGATCCAAACGGTCTTCCTCGATGCACCGGAAGGGGGTACGGTGAAGCAGCGTTTCGTGGAGGATGGCCACATGGTAAAGGCCGGTGAGGCCATCATCGAGCTGAGCAATCCGCAGTTGCATATGGACGCGATCAACCGCGAGGCGCAATTGCTGGACCAGCAGAACAACCTGCGCAACACGCGGCTGGCCATGGACCAGCAGACCACGCGCTTGCGGGACGAGCTCCTGAATTTGGAGAAGGACCTGAAACGGTTGGAACGTGACCAACGCATCGATGAAAAGCTGGCGAAGGATTCGTTGCTGGCGCACAACGTCTTCCTCAATACGAGCGAGAACCTGCAGTACATGCGCGAAAAGCGGAAGCTCGTCGCCGCCAATGTGCGCAGTGATTCCCTTTTCCGCTTGAGCCAGGTGGGATCGATAACGAACAACCTCGCCCTCATCGACCAGAACCTGAAGTTCTTGCGTGACAACCTGCAGAACCTTGTGATCAAGGCACCGATCGATGGACAATTGAGCGGACTGAGCGTGGAACTCGGGCAGACCAAACAGCGTGGTGAACGCATCGCACAGATCGACGTGCTCGATGGGTTCAAGGTGCGTGCGCGCATCCCCGAACACTACGTGAGCCGCGTCAGCATCGGTTTGCACGGCACGTTCACCCATGCGGGCAAGGAGCACGCGATCGAGATCTTCAAGGTCTATCCCGAAGTGAGCAACGGTGAGTTCGATGTGGACCTGCGTTTCGTGGATGGTGCCCCGACCGGCATTCGCAGGGGACAGACCTTCCAGGTGCGCCTGCAATTGAGCGAGGATATGGAAGCCGTGATGGTGCCGCGTGGTCCGTTCTTCCAGGACACCGGGGGCCAATGGGTCTACCTGATCGATGCTGACGGCATCGCTACGAAACGCGCTGTGAAACTCGGTCGCCAGAACCCCGACATGTACGAAGTGCTCGAGGGCCTTCAACCCGGCGATCGGGTGGTGACCAGCCGGTACAACGCTTTCAATGATGCTGATGAACTGCTGATACAATAGCCCCACCAGCCTGAGCACGTTGCGTGTTACGCGTTACGCGTTGCAGGTTGAAGACCGCCAAGGAGAACCCGCAACACATCACCCGTCAACCCGCAACCAATGAGCTTGCTCAAAACCACCGCCCTCTCCAAGGTCTACCGCACCGATACCGTGGAAACCACCGCCCTCAACGCTGTGGACATTGCCATTGCCCAGGGTGAGTTCGTCGCCATCATGGGCCCCAGCGGTTGCGGCAAATCGACGTTGTTGAACATCATCGGTCTGCTCGACTCGCCGAGCAGTGGCAACTACTTCGTGAACGGCGAGGACGTGAGCGGCTACAACGAGCGCAAACGCGCCGAGGTGCGCAAGAACACCATCGGCTTCGTGTTCCAGAGCTTCAACCTGATCGATGAGCTGACCGTTGCGGAGAACATCGAGTTGCCGCTGATCTACACAGGCCTTGGCAAAGCCGAACGTAAGCAGCGCACGCAAGCCGCCATGGACCGCATGAACATCGCGCACCGCGCCAAGCACTTCCCACAACAGCTCAGCGGCGGTCAACAACAGCGTGTGGCCATCGCTCGCGCGGTCGTCAACAACCCCAAGCTCATCCTCGCCGATGAGCCGACCGGGAATCTCGATAGCGCCATGGGCGAAGAGGTCATGGACCTGTTGACCGAATTGAACAAGGCCGGAACCACCATCATCATCGTGACGCACAGCTTGCGCGATGCGGGCTACGCGCAGCGCACCATCAAGCTGTTGGACGGGAAAGTGGTGGACGCTGAGATGCCGGCTTCGACGTTGCTCTGAAGAACAAAGGGGTCAGGAGCAGAAGCAATTGCCCCTGATCCTGCCCCTGCTCCTTGCATTTGACGCCCATGTTCCAGAACTATCTCCTCATCGCCTGGCGCACCCTTCTGCGGGACAAGCTCTTCGCAGCCCTCAACATTGTCGGGATGGCGATCGGCGTAGTGGCGTGCATGCTCATTTACATCTATGTACAGGATGAATTGAGCTTCGATGCACATCACCGCAAAGCCGACCGCATATACCGCGTGCAGGCTCATTACAAGTTCGGCGATACCAGTGATGATTTCGGCATAACGCCGTTCCCGATCATGGAGGCCTTGCTGAAGGAGTACCCCGATATCGAAAGCGGTGTTTCGCTGTACCAACTGGGGCAGACCACGTTGGAGTATGAGGGTAGACCCTACGTTGCGGAGGACGGCTACAATGCGGACACCAGCTTCTTCCGCGCCTTCGACTTCACCTTCGCCAAGGGCGACATCACTGCACTTGACGAACCGGACAACATCGTGATCACACAGGCCATGGCCACACGCATGTTCGGGGGCGGGGAACCGATCGGAAAGCTTGTCACACGGAACGGTCGCACCTTGAAGGTGGCCGGTGTACTGGACGAGAAGGCGGAGAACACGCACATTCCCCTGGGTGTATTCCTCAGCCGCCTTGGCATGCCGCCGCAAGCGAAAGCACAACTCGACCAAAGCTGGGGGAACAATAGCAGTTTGAACTACCTGGTGCTCGCACCGGGTGTGAACGAGCGTGACTTCCAAGGCAAGATGGACGCCTTCGTGACCAAGTACATCATCCCCGCATGGGGTGGCCAGGAGTTCCATGGCGAGATCCGTTTCAACCTGGAACCATTGCGCGATGTACACTTCAACAACGACCTGATC
>DEQO01000037.1 GCA_002360495.1 Flavobacteriales bacterium UBA3364 | reverse complement strand
CACGTTGCCGGTGGCGGCGGTGAACAGATCGAGGCCGGTGTACTCGCAGTGACCGGACCGAACGCCATCGTTGATTGGGTGCTTGTGGAGCTGCGCGATGTGGCTCCACCGCATGCTATCATGGCCACTCGCAGTGCCTTGTTGCAACGTGACGGGGATGTGGTGGCCATGGACGGTACCAGCCCGGTATTGCTCCAACGCACCCCGGGGAACTACCATGTCGCTATCCGGCACCGCAACCACTTCGGGGCCATGACCAACAGCCCGGTCGCACTGGGTTCTTTGGCCACCACGGTGGACTTCCGCACGCCAACGACGGTCACTTGGGGTACGAACGCGCTCAAGAATTTGTCCGGAACAATGGTCTTGTGGTCCGGTAACTGCTACACGGACCGGAGCCTGAAATACACGGGCGAGTTCAACGACAGGGACCCGATCCTGCAGGTGATCGGTGGCATAGTTCCCACCGGGACCATGGTCGGTTATTACAAAGAGGATGTGAACCTGAGCGGCGTTGTGAAGTACACCGGTGAGCAGAACGACCGGGACCCCATCCTCAGGAACATCGGGGGGATAATCCCCACCAGTGTGATCCTTGAACAATTGCCCACACCTTAATACCTTGCTGCGTTCCGTCCACAGCTGGCATCGTTAGGTCGGTGCGGATACCTGTCTTTTTGGTCCTTCGAATGCTCCAAATGCAACTCAGTACCCCGGCGCGAAAAGCGCTCTTCTTCCCCATCGTCCTTTTTGCATTCCCGCTTGTTGCGCAGATCCCGCACGGAGGTCGACCACCTAGCGCCACCCGAGCACTGCCCGCACCGGCCGGTGTGCGCATGCCCGATGTGGATGTTGCGGCCCTGGCCGTGCAGGATCTCATCAACGATCTGGACAAATCCATCCCCTATCGCTTCGGATACAACCATGGTGTGGACCTGGACCTGGCGAATTCGGGCGAATGGACCACATTGGAAGATGGAACACGACTATGGCGTTTGGGGATCGTATGCCCCGGAGCATTGAGCGTGAATTTCGAGTTCAATGATTTCAGACCGGCACCCGGTGCGAAGGTCTTCGTGATCGATGCATGGGGGGAGTACATCGGTGCGTTCACCACGGAGAACGACCATGGGGAGCACGTACTTGGGGTCCAGGCCATGAAGGGTTCGCAGATCACCATCGAATATCAGGTGCCGGCGACCGGGCCGTTGGGAGCCTTGCGGATCGGGCGGGTCACCCATGGTTACCGCGACATCTTCAAGTTCGCAAGGGCATTGGGAACATCCGGTAGCTGCAACAATAACGTGATCTGTCCCGAAGGGGATGGCTGGCGGGACCAGATCCGGTCCGTGGCCATGATCACTGTTGGCGGAAACGGTCTGTGCAGCGGCACGTTGATCAACAATTGCTCATCGAACGGCACGCCGTATTTCCTCACGGCGAACCATTGCCTTCCCACGGACCTGAACGTGAGCACATGGGTATTCCGCTTCAACTGGAACAGCCCTTCCTGCGCTCAGAACCAGAACGGGCCCACGAACCAGACGATAAGCGGTGCAACGTTGTTGGCCCGTAACGCGGGCAGTGATGTGGGGCTGCTGCAATTGAACAGCATCCCACCAGCGAGCTATAACGTCTACTACAGTGGTTGGGACCGGAGCGGCGCCACGCCCACCAGCCAGACATGCATCCACCACCCCGATGGTGATGTGAAGAAGATCAGCTTCGACACCGACCCCGCGACGCAGGCTACCTACGGTGGGGCAGCGTGTTGGCGCATCGCGACGTGGGAGGATGGCACCACGGAACCGGGCTCTTCCGGCGCAGGTCTTTGGGACCAGAACAAACGGCTTATCGGCCAGCTCTACGGCGGCGATGCGAACTGCTCGAACAATGTGAACGACTATTTCGGCCGTTTGAACGTGAGCTTCACCAATTCATCGTTGCAGACATGGCTGGGCACTTGTGGGAACACGGTGAACGGGTTTGACCCGAACGCACCGGCCGTCGCCCTTGATGCCCAACTCAATGCGATCACAGGTGCGACGGGCAATTCCTGCTCCGCCTCACGCACGCCGCAGATCATCGTTCGCAACGGTGGCACCAGTACCTTGACGAGCTTTACGGTGAACTGGTCCGTGACGAACGGCCCCTCCGGGACCATCCCTTGGACCGGGAGCCTCGCGAGCACCGCGACGGTCGCGCTTTCCATCGGTACCATTACGCTACCCGAGGGCATCGGCACATTCACCGCCACCGTGACCTCACCCAACGGTGGCACGGACCAGACCGCCGCCAACAATACGGCCACCGCAGCTGCCGTCCACGGCACCATTCCGGTCACCCTCAATTTGACCACTGACCGGTTCGGCGACGAGACCACATGGCAGGTCCTCAACGGAACAACGGTGGTCGCCAGCGGTGGACCCTATGCACAGGCCGCCAGCAATGGGGCCTATCCGCAGGCAGCCGTCACCATCTGCGTTCCTGCAGGTTGCCATCAGTTGGTGGTGAGCGATTCATTTGGCGACGGCATGTGTTGCAGTTACGGGAACGGTGCGTTCTCGCTTCGCAATGCACAGAACACCGTGCTTGCATCGGGAGCCTCGTTCACCTTCTCCTCCACCAACCAGTTCTGTGCAACCGCCCCGAACCAGCTGCGCGTAGCGGCCCAAGTCTTTCTCGAGGGACCTTACATCAACGGGCAGTCATTGATGACGGATTCCCTGCGCAGGGCCGGCCTCATTCCGGCCCAGGAACCATACAACGGCCTCGGGTTCGGCAATGCAGGCGGAGAGACCGTGAGTACAGCTGTATTGAACACGACAGGCAACAACGCGATCGTGGATTGGGTGCTGCTCGAACTGCGTTCAGGTTCCCCCTCCTACACAGTCCTCGCCAGGCGCTCGGCATTGTTGCAACGCGACGGCGACATCGTGGATACGGACGGTACATCGGCGGTCCTTTTCGCGTATGCCCCTGGGAGTTATCACGTCGCGGTAAGGCACCGGAACCACCTCGGGGCAATGACCGCGGCACCGGTCGCATTGACCGCAACGGCTGCAACGGTCGACTTCCGATCCAGTACAACGGCCACCTATGGCACCCAGGCCCGACGGACGATCGGTACCGCACAGGTGTTTTGGGCGGGCGATTGCGTGCGGGACGGTAACCTGCTCTATTCGGGTAGCGGGAACGACCGTGATGCGATCCTTTCACGCATCGGCGGTATCGTGCCGACCAATACGGCGGTGGGATACGACGTTCAGGATGTGAACCTGGACGGCATCACGAAATACACCGGAGCTGCGAACGACCGCGACTACATCCTGAGCGGGATCGGGGGTATCGTCCCCACGAACATCAGGGCCCAGCAATTGCCCTGATCACTTCCCCGCCGGTCCGGTCCTCCCGGAAAGGAAGCTTTGTGATGGACTTGCTCAGCCTTCGTAGTGGGTTACGCCCGGACCGGCGAATTGATGTGCTGGTCCTTGTTGGTCGCGATCGCGCTTTCGAAGAGGCGTACCGCTAGCGGGTACGGATCAGCGGGCCAAGATCCCGGGCCTTTGGACCGCCCGTCACCCCCCCTTCAGCAACACCCGTGCATTCTGCACCGCAGCCTTGGTCAGCTTCCGGCCGCTCAGCATTTGCGCCAACGCCTCCACACGTTCTTCGGCGGTCAAGGCCCGGATCATGGTGGTGGCGCCCTCCGCTCCTTGCTCCTTGCTCACGAGTAAATGGATGTCGGCCTTGCTGGCGATCTGCGGCAGGTGGGTGATGGCAATGACCTGGCGCTCCTTGCCCATACGCGCCATCAGGCTTCCGACGCGGTCCGCCACCTCACCACTCACACCGGTATCGACCTCGTCGAAGATCACCGTTGGAAGGTCCTGTGAATCCGCCGCGAGGGAGATCAGCGCCAGCATCACGCGGCTGAGTTCGCCACCGGACGCCACCTTGTCCAACGGAGATGGAACCCTGTCCTTGTTCGCACTGAAGAGTGCGCGAACGGTATCGATGCCTTGTGGGCCGGGGTCTCCGGTGCGGTGCTCGAACTGGAATACGGCATGAGGCATACCAAGCTCCTGGAGGATGCCTTCCACCTTGTTCGCCAACGGTTCCAACGCCGCAATGCGCGCGTGCGACAATGCTTCCGCCCTGTCCAATACCGTTTTCCGAGCCCTGCCTTCCTCTTCTTCGAGCGTTGCGATCTGCCCGCTCAATGAGCCGATCCCACCGACCCGCGTGCGCAGGTCCTCCCGCATGGCGATGAGTTCTTCGACCGTCTTGACCCGGTGCTTCTGCTGCAAACGCAGGATCCGATCAAGGCGGTCGCGCAGTTGCCTTGCACGGGCCGGATCGATGCTGATGCCCGCAGCGATGCGTTCGGCTTCATCACCGATGTCCTTCAATTCGATGTTCGTACTGTTCAGCCTTTCCAGAATGGCATGGATCCCCGTGTCCAACCTGGCGGGCTTCGCAAGGGCCTGACGCAGACGACCGACCAAGGCGACAATGCCTGCTTCGCCGCCGATCCCCTCTTCCACGGACCGCAAACCCTGGATGAGTTCCTCGGCATTTTCGGCACGGACGAGTTCCTGTTCGATCGCGGGTTGTTCATCCGGGAGGAGACGTGCTTCCTCGAGCTCCTCCAACTGGAAACGCAGGTAGTCCAACTCCCCATTTGCACGTGATCCCTCTTCACGCAAGGCCGAAAGTCGATACATCAGGCTGCGCCATTCCGAGTAGATCCCGGCATAGGCGACCACGTCGGCCCGCTGGCTTGCCACATGGTCCACAAGACCCAACTGGAAACGTGCGTCGTTCAACAGCAATGTGTGGTGCTGGCTGTGCACGTGAACAAGCTTTTCGCCCAATTCGCGCAGCGTTTCCAACCTCACGGGAGTGTCGTTCACGAACGCGCGGGAACGCCCACCAGGCTCGATCTGGCGACGAAGGATCGTGGAACGTTCCATGGGGATCTCCGCAGATCCGAACCAGGCCGTGAGGTCGATATCCTTGTGATCGACCTCGAGTTCTATCACGCAACGCTTGGCAGGGTCGCGCTGCACACCTGACTCGGCACGCTCCCCCATGGCCAAGGCCAGGGCGCCGATCAGGATGCTCTTGCCGCTGCCGGTCTCGCCGGTGATGATCGTAAGTCCGCTGTCGAGATCGAGTTCCAACGACCCGATCAGCAGGTAGTTGCTGATGGTAAGGCGACGAAGCATGGTCCTCTGAACAGTGGTCCAGGAAGCGAATGTCGGGAGAGAATGCGCTGCCGGCTCTCTGTTCTTGGCTGTTCGACCGGAATTCCAGCGCGACGTGAGCGGCCAAGGTCCAGTAGCCGAAGGCCACTAGGAGCCGCGCATCATGTTCTGGTACTGGCTGATGTGGCCGGGATCCAGGATCTGCAGGGTATTGAAGACCTTCGTTTTGTCCGCTGCATCGGCCGGTTTGAAGATCTCCACCAACTCGTTGAACTTGGCGTTGAAGAAGACCTGGTGGTTGTAATTGGCAGGCTTCGCCTGGTGGACGGTCTTCAGCTTTTCGATGGCCGTGGCGATCGTCTTACGGGCAGCAATAGCGTCCTCGGTCATCGTATCCATGCCGAGCCGGTGGTAATTGTACAGCATCTCCCTGAAGGGCCGGAACACGGCTTGCACCTGGTTGTCCAGGAGCCAATAGCGGTTGCGTTGGTCCTCGAATGCCTTCCATCCCGATTCCGACGCGTTCTGCGCATTGTTCACCACCTGTTGGGCCAGCGTGTAGAACGGCGATCCACCGGTCGGGGTGAATGTGTCGGCATCCATGCCCAGGATGAAGTAGGCATAGAACCCGAGCACCGATGCGAGGTTGTTCGTGAACCTATCCGGGGTGAATTCGACCTGGGTGTTCTCCAAATAGTTGAACTGGATGTTGTTGTCCACCAGATCGATGATCGGCGTGTTGTAGTCCGTGCCGAAGACCGGACGGGCGTATATCACTTGCAACGTGCCTTCGAAACGGTCCGCCGCAGGCTGGCTGTTGATGGTGAGCAGGAGGTTGATGTCGATACGTTCCGTAGGGGCGTAGTTCAGGTTCGAGAACCGCCTGTTCTGGAAGAACTCCTTGATGGCCAGTTCCAACGACTTGAACACCTGCGGTTGGGCCGTTGCCACCTGCGGGGCGATCACGCTCACCTGGCAGTTGAATTCCTGTGCCACCAGGCAAGGGGTCAGGGATCGGGCCAGGATCAGGAGCGCGAGAATGCGTAGGCGCATGTTCAAAGCAAAGTTTCGATGTGGTCCAAGATAGCGCGAGCGTTGTCGGCCTTGCTCATCAACGGCAGTGCGTCAACTTTCGTGCCTTTTCCGATGATCGTGACCTTGTTCGTGTCGTGTCCGAATCCCGCGCCAGCGTCAGCAAGGGTATTGAGCACGATCAGGTCCAGGTTCTTCCGTTCCAGTTTTCCTTTGGCGTTGGCCATGGCATCGTTCGTTTCCAACGCAAAGCCCACGAGCAACTGGCCGTTCGGCTTGTTCCTTCCCATCCACGCCAGTACATCCTCCGTTGCTTCCAAGGTGATGTCCAAGGCACCGTCCTTCTTCTTGATCTTGTTTTCCGCTGGTGCTGCAGGGCGATAATCGGCAACCGCTGCGCTCATGATCACCACATCGCTCTGTGGCGCGCGTTCCTTGCATGCGGTGGCCATTTCCGCAGCGCTGGAGACATCGGTACGCTGAATACCGCTGCGGTCCGTTCGCAGGCTCACGGGTCCGGTCACGAGTTGCACCTGGGCTCCCCTGCTGGCCGCTTCTTCCGCCAAAGCGAACCCCATTTTCCCGCTTGATCGGTTCCCGATGTACCGCACGGGATCGATCGCCTCATGCGTCGGCCCGGCCGTGATCAAGAGGCGCTTGCCGTTCAGTTTGCTGTTGCCCACCAGATCGGCATGGAGACGAGCAACGATGGCTTCCGGCTCGGTCATCCGGCCTTCGCCGCTCAGCCCACTGGCCAATTCACCGCTTTCCGGACCGATGATGCGTACCCCACGTTGGCTTACCAGATCGAGGTTGGCATGCGTGCTCTTGTCCCGGTACATCTCAAGGTCCATGGCCGGTGCCACATAGATCGGGCATGTGGCACTGAGATAGCACGCAAGCAGCAGGTCGTCGCATTGGCCATGGGCCAACTTGCTCAACGTGTTGGCGGTCAACGGAGCGATCAAAAGAACATCGGCCCACCGCGCCAGATGGACGTGGTCGTTCCACGTTCCCTCGCCCGAAATGAGTTCGGTGAGGACCGGCCTTCCGCTCAGGGTGCTCAAGGTGAGCGGCGTAACGAAATCGTGGGCAGCGCGGGTCATCAGCACCTGCACCTCGGCACCAGCCTTCACCAAGGCCCGGACAAGCAGGGGGGCCTTGAAAGCAGCGATGCCGCCCGTTACACCGAGCAGCACCTTGCGTGGGAATACACGTTCCATCCGCCGGGGACGGCCGCGTTGATTACTTGGCTTGGGGATGGCCCTCGTCTCCCGGACGGCGGATCACGCTGC
>DEQO01000149.1 GCA_002360495.1 Flavobacteriales bacterium UBA3364 | reverse complement strand
CGAAGGGGGTTTCGATGCGGTCAAAAGCGACGGTGCCGACGGTAACGAGTTGCATGGAGGGTGGGATTGAACGCAGAGGCGCGGAAGGGGCGCGGAGGGCCGCAAAGGTTGGGGTTTGCTTGTGTCGCGATGGAGTTCAGGTTCTCCGCGTTCCTCAGCGGAATTCCGCGCCTCTGCGTTTCAAATGAAGAAGGCCGCGAACCGCGGCCTCCGTCGAAGCTCCCCGGGCTGGACTTGAACCAGCGACCCCATGATTAACAGTCATGTGCTCTAACCAGCTGAGCTACCAGGGAAGGTCCCCCGTTAAGGGACGGCAAAAGTAGCAGGATCGGGGGTATCCGCAAAACAGCAAGCCACCTTTGTGGCCATGTCTACCGCAACACCTCCTCGCTGGAAGACGGCCGTTTTGGTCTGGATCGCGATCTACCCCTCGATCACCCTGTTCTCCTGGCTGGCCGGACCCATGCTTGACCGCCTGCCGCTGATGCTACGAACCCTGGTCTTGACCGGGATATTGGTGCCGCTGCTGGTATTCGTGCTTTTACCCGCCTTGAACAAAGGGCTAAGACGTTGGCTGCACCCCGATCAGGTGCCTGGGCGGCGTTTTTACGAAACGTGACGTCAATACGACATAACGCCCGATACCATGCGCAAGTTCATCACCTCCGTATTCTTGACCGCATCGATCGCCGCCACGGCACAACCGGGAGGTTGCGATGGCCTGAACGCGTGCTTTGTTCCTAATGCTTTGGCATCGGGCAATTACTTCTTCGACAATTGCTCAGGGGCGCCAGGCAACGCTCAGTTCTTGTGGGATTTTGGGGACGGGTCGGCCCCTTCCACGGCGGTGCATGGCGAACACACCTACCTACAGCCTGGCACTTACGAGGTCTGCCTCTCGGCCAATTGGGGCGTATGCTCGGACTCGGAGTGCATGACCATTGTCGTAAGCGGAGGCGACCCTTGCGCAACAATGGACACTTGGTTCACTTGGGAAGCGACGGGGAACGACGTCCAATTCTACGCCATGGTGGTCGGCGATGGCTCCCAGACCTCCGTCCATTGGGACTTCGGTGATGGCACCACGAGCGACTGGGCCGAGCCCCAGCACACCTACGCCGGTAGTGGGACCTATCAAGTATGCATGGTCCTTACCACGACCTATACTGTCATCGGAGGCAGCCTGACCTGTTCAAGGGAGTATTGCGCTCCTGTGCACATCGGAGAGTTCACCTGCGACCCCGATCTCAACGTAGCACTTACATGGAATGCCGCAAGTGGAGGAGTAGTCGTTTTCACTGCCACCTCCACCCTGCCCAACACGAATTTCATTTGGTATTTCGGTGACGGAACGACAGGAACCGGTGCTGTGATCACGCACGTCTACCAGCAATCCGGTCCTTACAACATGTGCCTTGCCGGTTGGTATTACAACGAAGGGACACAGGACACGTGTTGGGCCGAGGATTGCAGGCTGATCATTGCGCAAGGAGCTCCGTGCGACGGCGTTGAGGCCTGCTTCGACCCACATCCTGCACAGCAAGCGGACGCATACTGGTTCGAGAACTGCTCCACTCCAGAGGTCGGCGTGCAATATGTGTGGGACTTCGGCGATGGTAGCACGAGCACCGCGATGGTCGGCGAGCATGTCTTCTCCGCGCCGGGCACGTACGAAGTATGCCTTACCGTGTATTGGCAGAACTGCGTACGGAGCGTTTGCCATACCGTGGTCGTACCCGATGTGATCTGCGGAAGCCTTATGGCCAACTTCGGGTCCATCATTTCCGGCAATGTGGTCCAGTTCCAGAATGCCACGAGCGGTCACGGACCGAACACGATGTGGCAGTGGACCTTCGGTGACGGGTCGGGCAGCAATGCGATGGACCCTGTACACACCTATGCTCTGCCTGGGACCTATTTGGCTTGTCTGACCGCGATCAGCATAGTGAACGCGCCGGATGGGTCGGTGGTCACCTGCCAGGACACTTACTGTTTCGAGATCGTTGCCTTCGGAGGAAGCTCATGTGCAGGCCTGAACGCCTCCTTCGTCCCGTTCCCTTCGGGGTTGGGCGTCAACTTCTCGAATGCCACCACCGGCACCGGTAACTCGGCTTCCTTCACCTGGCAATTCGGTGATGGAAGTACGAGCAACGACCCACAACCCTTCCATTTCTACGCCCAAAGCGGCACCTATGAGGTCTGCTTATTGGTCGTAAGCACCTACCCAGGCCCGAACGGGCAACTGCTCACCTGCACGGATGACTATTGTACGATGGTGGTCGTGGGCAGCGATCCGTGCGAAGGTTTGGTGGCGTGCTTTGAGCCCATACCATTCACGGGTGGCGTATTCGTGTTCGAGAATTGCTCACAGGACCTGCCTATTGAAGCACCCATCCAATACCTCTGGGACTTTGGAGATGGGACCAGCAGCACACAAACCGAGCCCGATCACGTCTTCGCTCCCGGTAACCACTTGGTGTGCCTGGAGGTAACGCAAGGTCCTTGTACGGACAGCACGTGCATGGTGATCACTGTAGGGGGAGACCCTTGCTCCGGATTGATGGCCTGCTTTGAGGCCCTACCCTTCGGGAACGGTGCATACCTGTTCGAGAATTGCTCGCAGGTGCTGCCCATCGACATCCCCTGGTACTATTCCTGGGACTTCGGTGATGGAAGCACCAGTTCGGAGAGCGACCCCGACCACACCTTCGCGACGGGTACATGGACCGTTTGTCTCGTCGTTACCCACGGTGATTGTACGGACGAATTCTGCACAACCATCACGGTGGGCGGAAATGACCCATGCGATCAATTGGTCGCAGATTTCACCACCGAGCCGAACGGTCTCGCCATTCAATTCATCGGCACTACTTCCGGGCCTTCATCGCAGAGCATTTTCTCCTGGTCCTTTGGCGATGGCGCCACGGGTAGCGGCCCGAACCCGGTGCATGACTATGCTGTGCAAGGTGTTTACGAGGTGTGCCTGCACGTGGTAAGCATCCTTGCATTCCCCGGGCAACCGGTGGTGACCTGCGAAGACGATGTGTGTTACACCGTGGACGTGGGTTTCGTTGATCCGTGTGCCGGGCTCGTTGCCTGCTTCCAGGCCCTACCCTTCGAGAACGGTGCGTACCTGTTCGAGAACTGCTCACAGACCCTGCCTCTCGGCATCCCGGTCCAGTACTTCTGGGATTTCGGGGACGGCACGACCAGCAATGAAGTACAGCCAGATCACTCGTTCGCACCGGGCTCCTACGAGGTATGCCTCACGATCGTCCAAGGCAATTGCGTCGACACCGCGTGCACCGTGCTCACAATTGGCGGTGGTGGGCCCTGCGAACAGCATCAGGCCAACTTCGTCACAACTCCATCGGGCCTCGCCGTTCAATTCACCAGCACATCGACCGGCACCACGGCCAATACGGAGTACACCTGGTCCTTCGGCGACGGCACCATGGCCGGCGGACCGGATCCACTACATGACTACGCCCAACCAGGGGTGTACGAGGTTTGCCTCACGATCAACACGGTCTTCGAAGCCTTCCCCGGATGGCCGGTCGTCTTCTGTTCGGACCCGATCTGTTATTTGGTCCAGGTCGGAAGTGGCGATCCATGCGCGGGTTTGGTGGCCTGTTTCGAACCGATCGAGTTCAATGACAATGCCTACGTATTCGAGAATTGCTCGCAGCTCTTGGACTACGACATTCCTCCGACCTATCTATGGGATTTCGGTGATGGCACCACCAGCATGGCCGCCGCCCCGGAACACGTATTCAACGCGGGCGTATACAACGTATGCTTGACCGTTACGCATGGCACATGCGTGGACATTACCTGCCAGCAACTGGTCGTTGGTGGGGACTTCTGCAGCGGATTGGTCGCCTGTTTCGTGCCCTTGCCTTTCGAGAACGGCGCCTATCTGTTCGAGAACTGCACGCAAGAATTGCCGATCGACATTGCCGCGGTCTATAGTTGGGACTTCGGCGACGGTACTACAAGCGATGAATACGCTCCGGACCACGCCTTTGCCCCAGGCACCTACACGGTATGCCTTACGGTGGTCCAGGGGAACTGCACGGACCAGACCTGCACCACGATCACGGTGATCGACCCGAACGATCCTTGCACGGGTCTATCGGCCGGCTTTACACGCTTCCTTTCGCCGAACGGGGTGCAGTTCTCGAACACCACCACTGGAACAGGATTCCAGACCACGTTCCTGTGGAGTTTCGGGGATGGAACATCCAGTACGCAGGAACAGCCCTTCCACAGCTATCAGTTCCCGGGCACGTATGAAGTATGCCTCACCGCGACAAGCATCTATCAGGGGGTCAATGGACAGTTCATCACCTGCACCGACCTGTTCTGCACGGAGATCACGGTGAACGGCGGCGGCAATGGCTGCGACCCGAATTACACGGTGAACTTCACTTGGACCGATCAAGGCACCGTGGTCATCTTCACCGCCAACGCCAACGCATCGACCGTCGACTACAACTGGAGTTTTGGTGACGGAACGATCGGTTACGGCCAGACCATCACACACCTGTACGAGCCACCTGGCCCATATGAGGTCTGTGTGAGCGCATGGTACTGGAACGACGTTGAGCAAGACACCTGCTGGACGACCCAATGCCAAACCGTGGATCCGTTCGACACAGGGCTCGGTGAGCTGGAGGGGGCGTCGATCCGTGTGTTCCCGGTACCAGCAAGCGATGTGCTCAATATCAGTGGTCTGCCGACGAATACCCTGCTTCGTCTATTCACCGCCGACGGGCGGCTGGTGCAAAGTGCAAGATCAACGAGCACCACCGAAACACTCGATGTCAGCGACCTGGCAAAAGGCGGCTACATACTTCGCTTGGATGCCGATCAGGGAACGTTCCACCGAAAGATCGTCGTCGAATAGTTCGTTGTTGGTGAAAGCGACGCCCCGTGGTCTTGGATCACGGGGCGTTTTGTTCCAGGGATGGATCGCTGGCTCCGAGCACCGTTGTCGGGTCCGGAAGGCCCCGAGGATCCCTTGTCCACCGTGAGGAAGCGTTTCGCCATCCGTAGGAATCCGAAATGTTCCAGCGATCCCTCGCTCCAGGCGCCGGTCCTATCCAGCGTTACAACGAGCGGGTACATACCGCGCAACGCGAGGCCCAGCCGGAAAAAGCATCACCAATGTTCCGCCCCGCTATATTCGTCGACACAAGCTCGAAAAAAGCCCATCATGAATATCCGGTGCCTCTCCTTGCTATTCTCATTATCCATGGCGTCGGCCCATGCGGCCGACCGGATCGTGGAGGAATTCGGTGTTTCTCCGACCTACCCGAACGTCACCTCAGCCGTGAATGCTGCCGTGGATGGCGACCGGATCGTGATCAAGAACCGTGGAGGGAACATCCCATGGATCGAGAACATCACGGTGGACAAGAGCCTGCAATTCGTGAGTTTCACTGAGAATGACTTCTTCTATGTGCAAGGCGACTATCGCCTCGTGGCTGCGCCGGGTCGCACGATCGACATCATCGGTATGCGCAATACGTTCGGCGGCATTACCAGCGACGGCACTGCCGATGTGCGCAGCACACGTGTACGCATCCTGGATTGTTTCTTCGTGGAGGGGACAGTGGTCATTGACAACCCCGCATTCGACGTTCAGCTGGTGGGCTGCACGTTGAATGGTGATGTTCGTCTGCAGTTCGGGAACGTCATCGGCAACCGCATCAACGCGGACTGGACCGGACTCGCGCTCGAGACAAATGCCACGAGCCCCGTTACGGACACCTGCGTGGTGATGGGTAACATCGTTCTTGGTCATAACGGGTTCGTGATCACCAGCACGCAACAAGTGCTGCACATCCGGAACAACTTCATCACGCATGCGGGCTATGGGATCGAGGTCCACGGCGGGAGCCTGGCTGCCACCAACATCCTCGCGAACAACACGGTCTTCGCGGGGGGGTGTCCGAACATTGTCCTTGGGATGTCCGTGATCAGTCCCGGGGCTCCCACTCCGGTCTGGGAGTACATGAACAACGTGATCACCCAGGTCCCTTGCGAACCCTATTCCATCGGAATGGGGGGGCCCGGCAACGCCTACTACAACCATGTGAATGCGAATGACCCGATCAACGTGACCGACTTCATGGCCAACAACACCACCGACGTGACCATCGAACTTGATAGTGACGGCCGATTGACCAATGCAGTTGCGGCGATCGATGGTGCGAATCCCTCACCGGTATTCTATGACCTGGACCTCTCCCCGGGTGATGCCGGTGCCTATGGAGGGTCGTACTCGCTCGATAATTTCCACCCGTTGCATACCGGTGCGGCCAGGACCTACTTGACCCATCATGCGTACAACATCCGGTCCGGGAACACCTTGCGTGTACGCGCCCAAACCTTCGATCGCTGATACCATGAGCCTTGCACGCCTACTTGGTTGCTTCCTCACAGCGCTGGCGTTGTCTCCGGGTTTCTGCCAGCTCGGGGTGCAGCAGGCCGAGTATTTCTGGGACACGGACCCAGGACCCGGGAACGGCACCCCCATGAGCGCGGCCGATGGCGCTTTCAACAATGTGATCGAGGCGATCATGGCACAAGCACCTCTCCCCTCCCCGGAAGGAGCACACAGGTTGGGGGTGCGCTCAAAGGACCAAGATGGCGCTTGGGGTCCTCTTTTCTCGATCGTCGTGGACATCTGGCCGAATTTCACCACGTGGCCCGATGTACATCTCCAGAACGCCGAGTACTTCTTCGATGATGACCCCGGGTTGGGCCAGGGCACGCCCATGCTCTCCGCCGATGGCGCTTTCGATAATGTGATCGAGACCGTCCGTGGTGCCGCAATACCTCCTGTGGAAGAAGGCGTACATGTGTTGCGCATGCGGGCTCAAGACCTGCAAGGCGAGTGGGGGCCGGTGTTCAGCGTGGTGGTCAATGTGGACACAACGATCAGTGACCACGTTCGGGTGGACGAAAGCCCCCAGCGGAATGCGATGAGCATCTATCCCAACCCGTCCGAGATCGGCCGTTCGGTCACCATCGATCTGGGACGTAGCGAGGATCACGTAAGCCTGTCGTTGATGGATGGCAACGGTCGTTTGGTGCATACGCAACAGGTGGCCACCGCCGCCAGGATCCTACTGCCCCTGAACGACCTGGCTCCTGGCGTTTATGCCCTTCGCGTGCAATGTGCCGCATGGACGGAAAAGCGCAAGCTCATCCTGCGTTGAGCAGTGGACCCCGAGCGTGTAGCGATGCTTTCGGAACGGATGTTACCGGGTCACACGTGATGTGATGATCAACGCCCAGGAGAAATGCGCGTCCGTCGCGCCGATTCGTTCATGTGTGTTCCGAGGGCAATGGTGATGGCGAATTGCCGTTGAGCGTCAGCGGACCACTGTTCTCACTCCCCCACATCATACACGAACCGGTATCCAGGCACACCTCGCTGCCCGGCCAGTTCCTCGTCCGTTCCTTCCCGGTAACGCACCCGCTCCGGCGAAATTCCTTGCGCCAGGAGGAACTGCATGGTGCTTTCTCGCCTGGCGTACTCGATCTCGGCTGCGATACGGTCCGCCTCAGAGGCTCCGAGCACGGAAAGACAACGATCATGCAGCGACTTGCCGCTCATGTTCGCCGTGCGCCCATCCACGTAGGCCGTGAACGCTGTATCGCGTGTGCTCAACCCGGCGATGCGCGCGCTGTCGTTCCCATCGATCTCCGGCTTGTCCGGGAACAGGAACGCCTTCTTCGCATGGAACACGGCCACCTCCTTTGCTTCTGCTTTCGCGTCCACGATGGAGACCAGATCGACACTGAGTTCCTCTTTCTCCTTCAGGGCGGCGGTCAGTTGTCGCAGCGTCTTCTCCTGTGGTGCGCCCGGCCCCACATCGAGGTACGCGAACCGCACGCGCTCCAGGTCCTCTTCGTCCACGCCCTCGAAGGTTCGTGACAGGAGTTTGCCGGGAGCGGTGATCGCTTTCATCAGCAGGTCCTTGAAGATCTTCCAAACGATCGGCCACACCTTGAATTCGGGGTCCTTCAGATCACCCTTCACGGGCACGTCCAGTTCCACAATGCCCTTCGCATCCTTCAAGAGACCAGCGGCCAGTCGCAGCGGCAGCACGTAGATCTCCGGGTCGTGCTCTTCCACCTTCTTGCCCACCTTCAATTTGTCGATGTGCAAGCTGTTCTGCGAGTCCATTTTGCCATCGACCACGATGGTCTTCGTCACATAGCGCAGCAGTCCATCTTCCAGAGGATGTGCGCCGTACCAACGCCCATAAGCGTCGAGGTGGTTCAACGCGAGATCATCCACCTCCATGTTCACCGTCACATTGCGGATGTTATGCGGATCGAAGGTGGCATCGGCTTTCAGCTTGCCCGTTTCCTGCAACACCGCGCTCGCGGTCACACGCCCCGCTTCCTGATCACTGGTGAATCGGTTGGCCGTCATGTTGATCGCTGAGATCGCATAGCGGAACGGTTGCGCTGGCGTATGGTCCTCGAAATCGACGGAGCTGTTCAGGAGTGCCAGTTTCTTCGCGGTGTAATCGCTGGCCACGACCTGCTGGCCGAGATAGCTCAGGTAATCCGCCAGCATTACGAACAGGTTGCTCTCGCTGGCCTGTAGTTGTGTGCTGGCCGAGTCACCGGACCCCGCCAACGTGTCCAGCTTCAGCAGACGCGTCCAGTTGTCGCTTCCATCGGCCAGCATCACGAAGCGCAGGTCGCCGCCATCGAGCACCACATCGCCCACTTCCACGTGCTGGTCCTTCGCGCGCAGCGTATCCAGTCGCACACTCGTCATCTTCAACGCGAAAAGGTCATCGCCGTTCGGGTCCATCAACTTCACATCGCGAACGTCCAATTTCCCGCTGATGGAAAGGCCGGTGGTGTCGCTATAGGCATCAAGAAGATGAAGGTCCATGTCCATGGAACCATCGAAGCTCCTGCAGGCGAAAAAGTCCTGCAGGTAGGGCAGCGTCTGCGCAAGGTCGAACGAACGCAACTGCGCATCGATCCCATATTGCGACCTCTCCGTGTCGATCATGAAACCACCGTCCATTCGACCACCTGCGTCCAGGTCGAAGCCAAGGCCGAAGTCCATCCGCGCATTTTCCGAGGAAATGAGGGTACAGGTGGCCTTCAGGTTCTTCAGTCCCACCGGTGAAGCGAGCACATCGCTGATGTATTCGATGCGACCATCGCTCAGTTCGATATCCCTCATGCTGAAGCGCACGGGTGCCGCCGTGTCGGGCGTAGTCCCTTCGCCGTTCCCCAATTCCATCAGATCGCTGAAGTTGAAGCGGTCGCCGTTCTGCACGATATGGAAGTACGGCGCGGCGATCCGCAGTCCGGAGAATCGCCAGTTCTTGTTGCGCAAAGCCCTGAGAACATTGGCCCGCACACTGACATCCTCCCAGGAGACGAACACGACATCACTATGGGGTTCGTAGCACGTAACACCCGTTACCGCATAGCGGAACGTGAACGGATTCAGGATGATGCGGTCGATGGTGACCTTGCGATCGATCCACTCCTCGCTATGCGTTTCGATGTAGCGCTTCAGGATGTAAGGGAACAGGAAGGCGAGCAGAAGAAGTAGACCCACGAGCACACCGCCCCATATGATCAGGCGGCGTTTCCAGCGGCTGGGTGCAGTGGTCTTCTCCGACATTGAAGAGTTGATCGGGGCCACCCCGAAATGCGAAGCGGCCCCGAAATATCGGGACCGCTTCCAATTCGGCGTGTCGTTATGTGTTCACGCAGCAGCTTCCGCCTTGCTCGGCAGCAATTGGAAGTCGTTCATCACCACCTCGGTGATGTAGCGCTTGGTGCCGTCCTTGGTCTCGTAGCTGCGGTGTACGAGGCGACCCTCCAATGCTACGGGTGAGCCTTTGCGGAGCATGCGCTCCACGGCTTCTGCGGTCGTACCCCAGGCCACCACGGTATGCCATTGGGTGTCGGTAACGCGCTCTCCGCTTGCATTCCGGTAGCTGTCGTTGGTGGCCACGGAGATGCGGGCCACTTTGCGCCCTTTGGCGATCTCCCGCACTTCGGGGTCGAATCCGAGGTTGCCGATCAGGTGTACTTTGTTCTTCAGCGTGTTCATGGGACTTGGTGTTTGGGTTTGACTTTTCGTTACGCCGAACGGTGCTGATACCGATCGACGATGCAAACGTTCACCGGTCATCGAGGCATAGTCGGTCGAAAAGCGCTTGTAGTCGTTCATAGCCGTTTGTTGGACGCGGGCCCGGGGTGCGCTGTCGTTTGTTGGATGGGTATTCAACTTTCCTGCACTGCCCGTCCCACAAGGCTTTGGACGTATCTTGGGGGTGCCCGACCCAAAGGCAGCGTTCGACGTGTTGGTGCTGTCTTGTGATCGGAAAGGCCTTTCCAGGTTGCCAGAATTAACGGAACGCGAGCTCGTCCAAGGTTGCTTGGACGGGGACCGGCGGTGTCAGGAATCCTTGTACACCCGGTACGCACGGCGTATGTACGCTGTGTGTCTGCGCTATGCCCGGCACCAGCTCGAAGCCCAGGACCTGATGCAGGAAGGTTTCATCCGGGTGTTCGAGAAGCTGTCGGCGTTCCGCATGGAAGGCTCCCTGGAAGGTTGGGTCAGGCGCATCATGGTACATACTGCGATCAATCACTACCGGAAGAAAGCGTTCCGGATGGAGCGCTTCGGTCTGGAGCACTTGCCCGAAGAGCCGGTATCGGCCATGGCCTTGGGCAGTCTCGGCGAAAAGGAGCTACTGGCGCTGATCGCTGAATTGCCGGACGGCTATCGGCATGTGTTCAACCTCTATGCCATCGAGGGGTTCGACCATGCCGAGATCGCCAGCATGTTGGGGTGCGGCGAAAGCACCTCCCGAAGTCAATTATCCAAAGCGCGGAGCTTCCTCCAGGCGCGCATCGAACGAAAAGACGTACTGCACCATGCGGGAAAAACATCCCATTGACGAACGCTTCAGGCAGGTCCTGTACAACGGGGAGGCCGACCCGCCCGAAGTGGTGCGTGCTGCATTGGGCGCACACCTGAACTGGACCACAGCTCCGCGAGCGAGCCGGGGATGGTGGCCCGTGGTGATCGTCGCCGTCGGGCTTATCAGCACGGGCGCTGCGCTTTGGGCGTGGCAAAAAGATCCACGTTCATCGATCGTGGGTGGCGAACACCGGATCGCGGAACACGCCGCTGAGGACATCGGCGTCCCGGCGAACGAGGCAACAGCTCCCGGACCGTCCATCGCCGTCACGTCGACAGCAACAAGGGAACAAGAAACCGGCCCAACAGCGCAAACGAACAACGCCGCTAAGGATCGGCAAGACGCGGCCATGGGGGCTGGGGCCGAAGAAAGCCGCACCGGACCGGACAAGACACACCGCAACAACGCTATTGGGGATCCGGCCAATAGTTCAGGGCCGGTGGGCACGAACGCGGAGGAGGGTATTGCATTGAAGAGCGACAAGCAAGAGCGACCGGAAACACGGATGGACGGAAAAGCGCAGCGCAACACGACGACAACGCCAGCGAGGCCCGGTGACAACGACCTCGCTGCCGCAACCGTGGCGAAGGTCACTGCTTCTGGCCATGTTCCCCTGTCGGGAACTCCCGAGCCACCTGCACCCATAACGGGATCCGACCGCTTGGCCTTCGCTGAGGACCTGCGCTCCATCCCGATCGACCCGCTACGAATAGCTCCGGAGGCCTTGGTCCCAAGTGGCACACCTGTCAGCAGGGGGCCTTCACCGAACTATGTGCTGCCTTCCGGCGCTTGGTGGGTCGGTGCCAGCGTCAGCTTCGGCAACGTGCAGGGCACCTGGAAAGGCACGGATGCAGCAGCCCTTCAAGAGGCCGAAAATTGGCAGTCCACCATGCAGGGCGGATTGCTCGTCGGTCACGAGTGGCGAAGCGGCTGGGGTTTCTCGACCGGCCTTGGCATCGCGCGGGTACGAAGCACGTTCCAATACGAAGATGAGATAGAGGGGTCCTCGGTATTGGAGGTCGATACGACCTGGATGCCCACCATGCACTCGAGCGGCGACATCCTGTTCTCCTGGCAGATCGATTCCCTTACCGAGGAAGTGCCCGGCGGGGTGGTACGCAGGGACGCGCGCAACCTGTACACAGCCATACAAGTCCCTCTGCTGCTGCATTGGCATGCGGAAGCCCGGCGGTTACGCTACGGCGCTTTCGGCGGGTTCAACGTATGGATCCCCACACAGCGCAAGGGCTTGACGTTGGTGAACTCACTGCATGACGCCCCACCCACAGCACTCGCGTTGCAAGACCCGCAAGTGGACGAGCGCTTCAGCACACAGGTCCATGGGCTGGTCGGGGTCAGTGTCGGGTACACGATCAACGAGCAGCTCAGTGCTTACGTCGAACCGATGATCTCCGTGCCCTTGGTCTCTTTCGATGCTGATAACACACCGTGGTTGACACGTCCCCTACTTCAGTTCCGCGTCCAATATGAGCTTCGTTCCAACGGCCACTGATCGTGTCCATATGCTCTTGATCGGCCTGCTGTGCGGCGGGGCGGTGTGGGGCCAGAGCCAAGCGCTCTGCGATGTGCTCTTACGCCCGGCATTCCACTATTCCACCGACGGAACCGTGCTGGTCGTCGCGGACAGTTCCACGACCTATGGTCTATCGGCAGACCAGTCCTGGGACTTCGGGGATGGCTCCGGTACGGGCCTTACGCCCCCCCATGATTATGCGGAGCCAGGAACGGATACGGTGTGCTTGACCCTAACGAATACCGCGATCGGATGCGCAAGCACTTACTGCCGCACCATTACGGTCCCACTTGATGATTGTGGCGGCGCCCTCGATGCTCGTTTCATCTGGCAACGTACGGGCCTCAATACGGCCATGATCACGGACGCTTCGCTCGTTGCGTTCACAGGCACGCGCCTATGGGAATTCGGCGATGGCAGCACGAGCGATGAGATCGCCCCTACGCATACCTGGTCTTTACCTGGCCCACATTTCGTAACGCTGACCCGTACGCAGGGTGAATGTGCTGCGACCTATGGTGAGTGGGTGGAAGCGGACGGGAATGCCGGTACCTGCGGATCGGACCTCTTCGTGGATTTCACAGTGAGCGCTTTCGATCAACTGTTGTTCTTCGAGCCGAGTATTTCGACAACGACCTTGTTTCCCTTCGCCTCGATCTGGTCCTACGGCGATGGCGCGTTCGATACCACGGTCGTTGCCGACCACTATTACGCGGCGCCTGGCGCGTACCAAACATGCCTATTGGTGGGCGCAATGGGGATGCAAGAGCTGGACACCTGCTTCTCGTTGGTCTGCCATACCTCGGACGTGGTCCCCGCTGCAGGTCTTGGTGATCGCGACGCCGAAGGGCCTTCCATTTGGCCGAACCCGTTCGTTTCACAGGTGAACATTTCGGTCCCGGACCTTTCCGGGCCGATCACCACGACGATCTATGATGCGCTGGGCCGCGAGGTGTTCCGGCGCAGGAGCAATGCCTTTGGAACGGTGCGTATCGATGCGGCAGACCTGCAAGAGGGGGCCTACATCCTGGAGGTCACCATGGGGAATGTGCAGCATCGGGTACCGGTAATAAAGGCCCGGGAATAACGAACGCCCATTGATCGATCAACGGGCGTTCGCACGATCCTGAAGGCCGATCAGGCCTTTTCCGACCTGCCTGCAAGGAGCTGGAATTCGCTCAGTACCACCTCGGTGCTGTATCGCTTCTCCCCTTCCTTGCTTTCGTACGAACGTTGGACCAGCCGGCCTTCGATCACAAGACCGCTACCCTTCCGCACCAATGTTGCGAGCACCTCGGCCTGTTTGCCCCACGCCACGATGGGGTGCCATTGGGTCATTTCCTTCCATTCGCCATCGGCGGCTTTGTACTTTTCGTTCGTGGCCAAACGAAGGCGCAGCATGGCCTGACCACCGGCCAGGTTCTTGATCTCGGGGTCGTTGCCCAAATTACCGATCAGCTGCACTTTGTTCTTCATTGAGATGTTCATGGTGGTCTGTGTTAAGTGTTGTTGATGACCGGTGCAAAGCAGGCCCGGCCCCCGGTCCGGATCCGGTCGACTGTCATTTACAGGCGTTTACAAGTGTTCGCTGTCGTTTGTTGAACGGCTCGCTGTGTACTGCGCCGCCTCTGTTACCTATCTTTCGCCGCCCGAATGCCAAGGGCCATTCCACTGCAAGGAAACCGATCCAAATGAGCCAGAAGACGAGCAAGATCCTTGTGCCGACCGATTTCACCAAGGTGGCCGACTGTGCGATGAATCATGCCATGACCGTTGCCGGGCGAACCGGAGCCGCGGTATTCTTGTTGCATGTGGTGGATAAGCAGTCCCACGCCGAAGAGGCCCGCCATAAGTTGGAGATCGAGGTGGGCCGTGCGCGGAAATGGAACGATAAAGTGTCCATCACCCCCTTGGTCAGGGTCGGGTCGATCTATGAGGACATCGGCGATGCCGCTGCAGAGGTCGGTGCCGGGCTAATCATCATGGGGACCCATGGTATGCGTGGCATGCAATTCATTACCGGAAGTCGCGCTTTGCGCGTGATCACGGGTTCTTCGGTCCCGTTCGTCGTTGTGCAGGAGCGCATGATCAAGGATGCCGGTTACCGCAACATCGTGGTGCCTCTGGACCTGCATAAGGAGACGCGCCAAAAGCTCACCATCGTGGCAGAGATGGCGCAGACCTTCGGGAGCAAGGTCCATTTGATCACCCCGAAAGAGGACGACGAGTTCCTGCACAGGCAACTGCTGAACAGCATCAAGTTCGCCGATCAGTACCTGAGCGAGCGGAATATCGAGCATGTGGCCACCATAGCCAAGGAGGACAGTGGGGATTTCGTCAAAGCCGTGATCAAGCACGCGATCCACATCGACGCGGATATGATCGCGATCATGAACCTCACCGAGGGCAACATCTTCGGCGTGTTGGGCGTGCCCTATGAACAGGAGTTGATCGCCAATGAGGCCATGATCCCGGTGATCTGCATGAACCCGGTGGAGACCGGCGTTGGCGGCGGCTGGACGATGCAGGGTTAAAGCCCTCGCCGCTCCCCCGGTGGGTCCGGGGTCATGTTCCAGACCTTCCTCCGTTGCTCGACCTGCGTAGTACAAAACGGGACAGGAGCCCCGCACGCGCCGGTTTTTCCCGGTGCCGGATCACGGGTAGGTAAGGCTTCTAGGCCCGCATCCCGATCACCAGGATATCGTCCACTTGCTCGTGGGCGCCGCGCCATCCCCGGAAAGCCTCGTCGAGCATGCTCTGTTGGCGTTCGGTGGGGTACCGGCTGATCTCCAGCAACAACTCCCTGAAGCGGCGATAGAGGAACTTCTTGCCCTTTGGCCCGCCGAATTGATCGGCATACCCATCGGAGAACACGTAGACCATATCGCCCTGTTCCAGTTTGATACGGTGGTCCGTAAAGCTCTGGCCCATGAGGTCGAAGCTTCCGATGGGGCGTTTGTCAGGCGGGAATTGCAGGACCTCCTCGCCCCGCACCACGTAGAGCGGCGAGTTCGCTCCTGCGTACTCCAACACCATCCGTGCCGGATCGTAGTTGCACAGTGCCATATCCATTCCGTCGCGCACAAGGAATTCTTCCCGGTCCTTGTGCAGGGCGTCGAAGGCCAGCTTGTTCAAGACCTTCAACACCTCGGACGGGCGCGACCGGCCCTGCTCCTTCATGGCCTGGTTGAGCCCGTTGTGGCCGATCAAGCTCATGAACGCGCCAGGAACCCCGTGCCCGGTACAATCCACCGCCGCGAAGGCGATCTTGTCATCGACCCGTTCCGCCCAGTAGAAATCTCCGCTTACGATATCCTTGGGCCGATAGAACACGAACGACTCGGGCAGCAGTTCACGCATTCGCCGTTCGGGCGGTAGGATGGATTCTTGCAGGCGTTTCGCGTACCGGATGCTGTCCGTCACATTCTTGTAAAGTTCGACCACCTTCCGGCTCTGGCGCTCCACCTCCTCCTTCTGGCGCACGACTTCCTCGGTGCGTTCGACCACCTTCATTTCAAGGATGCGTTCGCGTTGACCGAGCTCGTCACGCATCTTCAGCAGGGCGTGACCCAGCATATCCTCCTCGCTCAGCGGCTGGTACTCCGCCTCGAAGTTGCCCGCCGCGACCGCGTTGGAGAAATCGGTGGTGCGGCGCAGGCCTTCCACCAGCGATGTAAGCGCTTTGCTCATGTCGCCGATCTCGTCGTTGGTGGTGCGGACCTTCGTTCTCGGGAACACCCCACGCCCCAGGCTCAACAAGACACTGCGCAGTCGTTGGACCGGAGTGACGATGCCGCGGATGATGAAGAACGCCGCCACCGCACCGACGAAGATCAGGGCGATCCCCATGTACAACACGAAGAATTTCAAAGAGTCGAAACTGCGGATCATCCCACCGCCCAGTTGGACCCGCTTTGTCTCCTGCATTTCCAGCAGCAGGTCCAGATCGGCCAGGACCACCTGGGTTTGCTTGTCCAAAGGCCCCCCTTCTTCAGCGATGTCGTTCCGCTGCATGTGTATGAAGGGGTCGCTGTAGCTCTCGAGCGAAGGGAGAAGGACTTTGATGGTGTCGTGAAGGTCGAAGAGTTCCCGCATTTCCACCGTGATCTGCCCCATGAGCGCTACCTCCTTGTGCTCCCATTCACCCATCAGCGTATCGATCCGGTCGAGCAATTGGGGCAGTTCCCTGTTGGTGATATCGACCAAGGCGGTCTTTTCAGGGGCGTCCGCGCGACTTTCGAGCAAGGCCCAGTGCTTGATCAGCATGTGGGAGTTGAGCGTAAGGTTGCGCAAGCGCACAAGTGCGTCGACCGAGGGCGAGTAGACCTGGTTGATCTGGTCGTTGATCCCGCGACTGCGTTCCAGTGTGCTGTTCGTGAGGATCACAACGACCAGGGCGAAGAAGATGAACAGGCCGAAGCCCATCCCGATCTTACGTCCGATGGTGATACGGATGGGCATGCTGGGGTCAGCGTTCCTCCTGTGGGGGGAGCTCTTCGAACAACTGGCGGAACTTGTCCGAACTTTCCTGGTCCTGCAGGCTGTAGTAGATCCCTTCAAGACCTAGGAGGGTCTCTCGCCGCGTCGGGTTCATGTCGTGCGCCTTCAGCATGAAGGGCAGGGCTTGTTGGAAATACTCGCGGCTGGCCTCCTGGATCTGGAGGATGCTCGGTATCTCGTCATCCGCATCGATGCGCTGGATGTTGTAGACGCCGCGGTTATAGAAGAGCGTAGCCAGGTTGTAATTGGCACCATAGTTCTCAGCATCCAGGGCGATCACCGCCTTGTACGCATCAACGGCCTTGTGGAACCAATCCTCGTTGGTCCGGTCCTGGTTGAAGCGTTTGGTGTAAACGGTGCCCAAGGCATTGGTGAACTCCACTTCACGGGTGCGCAGATCCGAAGCAGGGTCCACCTTCAAGCTCGCGTCCTTGTACTTGGCGAACACCTTGAGCGCCCGTTCCTCGTTGAGTTCGTTGAGCGCCTTTGCGGCGTCGTTGAAGTAGGATCGGGTGAGGAAATCGTAGGCCTGCCTGGCGTTCTCCTTGTACGTTCCGGCTGCGTCCAACCCGATGCAGGTGTACAGGCTGAGCAGGGCCTCGTCCCGCAGCGGATCGGCATCTTCCGGCACGGTGGCCGACTTGAACAGGTCCTTATAGACGAATCCGCGCAACAACCAGGCCTCGGCGTTCTCCGCGTGTTCCGGGGACGTTACGGCCTTGTCGATCAAGGAACGCGCTCCCGCAAGGTCCCCCCCTTGATATTTCCGCAACGCCGTCACCAAAGAGTCTCCCTGCGCGGCCAGGCCATGGACCCACGCGAGGGCGACAACAGCTATGATGATGCGGCGTACCATGGTCATTCCTCCACGCGGTGTGCAAGGTTCTTGAGGGTAAGGCCCATGACCAGCCCGTGTTTCTGGGCGTTCGCCATGCTCATTTCATACTTCAGCAGGTTCTGGACCTTCACGAAGTTCACCACGGCCCCGTCATCCAAGGCTCCGGTGTATTCGGTCACCACCATGGTCGGCTGACCGGCCATTCGTTTGTAGATCTCCGGCAACAACGCGAGATCGCTCCGCCCAACGAACAGGATGTGGCAACGCTCCACCTCGGCCGACCGGGGCATCTTGCGCACTTCGATGGGCTGCTTGCCGATGGTCCGGCTGGAATACTGCTTGATCAGTTCCTGGTACAGGTTGGCGCTGCCGATGATGCCGATGACGAAGTTGCCCTCACGCATGCCGGCCTCTTTCCACTCCACCAGCTTGGCGATGTTGTACAGGTAGTTGGCCTGTAGCATCGCGGTGGTGTCCTTCTCGGCGTCGCGCGGCTGCTGGGGCACCGTGGCGAAGAGGAAGAACGGGGCGACGAGGAGTACGCGAAGAAGCCGGGTGGCTGCCATTGCTCGGGGCTTGGCTTTGACGCCCCTCACTGCGGATCCTGTGCCGAACATTACCAACACGGGGCAAAGTAGGCGGATGCGCAACCCTGATCGGGAGAACGCGATCGCCAACTGTCAACACCATCGTGTTGACGTGCCGCCCGTGATACGCAGGACTAACGCCCCTGTTCCTGGCCGGGAGCTGTTGCGCTCATTCCCTGCAGGTCGCGGTCGAACAGGTACAGGCCCCCCTTGTCGTTGCCGATCAAGTTCAGCTTATCGATCAAGGTGCGCGCCAATGCTTCTTCCTCGATCTGCTCGCCCACGTACCACTGCATGAAGTTGTGCGTAGTGTAGTCCTTCTCCTTCAAACACATGTCCACCACCCCGTTGATCTCCTGGGTCACCTTGGTCTCGTGGTGCAGGAGGGCTTGGAAGATGTCAGTGATGGTCTTGAAGTCGGTTCCAGGCTGCTTCAACGCCGGCACCACGGCCTTTCCACCTCGCTCATTGATGAACTTGACCAGTTTCAGCATGTGCATCCGTTCCTCGTCGCTGTGCTTGTACAGGAACGCCGCAGTTCCGCTGAGGCCTTGGTTCTCGGCCCAGGAGGCCATGGCCAGATAGGCCTGGCTGCTCATCGCCTCGATCTGTACTTGTCCGTTCAGTGCGGCTTCGATCTTCTTGGAAAGCATGGTGTTAATTGGCTTATCCGCAAAAGCGGGGATGCAAAGTTAACGCGGCTTGGGGCCGGTCTGTTCAGCGTTTGTTGAACCCGTTCATGGTTCGTTCGATCCCCAACAGACCGAATTGGAGGACCGCCTTCGATGCCAGCTCCGTGCGTTCCGAGAGGGTCTTTCGCTCGGTCTCGTTCCACCCACCCAGCACGTATTCGCTCTGGCGTCCACGGGCGAAATCACTGCCGATCCCGAATCGCAAACGGGGAAACGCTTCTGATCCCAGCAGTTCAATGATACTGGTGAGGCCGTTGTGGCCACCAGCACCACCGGAAGGCTTGATGCGGATGGCGCCGAACGGCAGGGCGAGGTCGTCCGTGATGACCAGCACGCGTTCCGCCGGAATGCTCTCCTGGTCCATCCAGTAGCGCACAGCCTTCCCGCTCAGGTTCATGAACGTGGTTGGTTTGACGAGGATGAAGTGGCGGCCTTTGTGCCTTAGGTCGGCCCGATCCCCGTAGCGGGCTGGGCTGAACGCAACCCCACCCGCCGTGGCCAGTACTTCCAGTACTTGGAAGCCGATGTTGTGACGGGTGTCGGCGTACTCTGGCCCGGGGTTCCCCAAGCCGACGATCAGGTATTTCATCGCGGGTGCAAAAGAAAGGGCCCCCGATGGTATCGGGGACCCTTGTTGAAATAGTCAGGCTGGGCCTGTCGAAGTCTACTTCTTCGCGGCAGGCTTGGCGGCTGGTTTCGCCTCTGCGCCCTTCTTCGCATCCGCAGCGGGAGCAGCAGCGGGAGTAGCAGCAGCACCAGCAGCGGGAGCGGCGGCAGCACCAGCGGCAGGGGTGGCTTCCTCCACTTTCTTGGCGACCTTCACCGATACCACGACATCGTCCGGGCGCTCCAGCAGTGTGAGACCCGGAAACTTCAGGTCGGCCACGTGGATGCTCTTGTTGATGTCCAGGTCTGCGATGTTCACCTCCAGGTGGGTCGGGAATTTCATGGGCAGGCCTTTCACACGCATCTTACGCATGGTGTGGTTCAGGTTACCTCCCTTGCGTACACCGATGGGTTGGCCCTTGAGGCGAACGCTCAAGTAGGCTTGGGTCTCCTTGTTTTCGTTCAACTCCACGAAATCCACGTGGATCACGCGGTCGGTGGTGGGGTGGAACTGCTTCTGGTGGACCATCGCCAGGGTCTTGGTGCCGGCGATGTCGAGTTCGATCCCGCGCATTTCGGCGGTGAACACCACTTTGCCGAGAGCGGCCTCGTCCACGCTGAAGTGGATGGTGTTGGCGCCTCCGTAAAGCACGCAGGGCACTTGTTTGGAGCGGCGCAGTTGCGCGGCATACTTGGTACCTGTGCTGGTGCGCGGGGTTCCGGTGAGTTCGATCTTGTTCATGGCCGGGGCTGTGTTATGCGATGATGAAATGGCTGCTGATGCTCTCGTGGCTTTGGACGCGCTTGATCACGTCGCCGAAAAGGCCCGCCACGGTAAGTTGCTTGATCTTCCTGGTCACTTTGGCCTTGTCGGCGTTCAGTGGAATGGTATCGGAAACAATGAGTTCGGTGAGGGCGCTGCGCTCAATGCGCTCGTAGGCATCGCCGCTGAGGACGGCGTGGGTGCAGACCGCGCGTACGCTGCTGGCGCCTTGGGACATCATCATGTCGGCGGCCTTGGTCAGTGTACCGGCGGTATCGACCATGTCATCGACCAACACCACGTTCTTGCCCTTGATGTCACCGATCACGGTCATGCTTTCGATCTGGTTCGCCACCTTCCGCTGCTTGTAGCAGATCGCCATATCACAACCCAGGTGCTTGGCATAGGCGTTGGCGCGCTTGGTTCCGCCGGTATCCGGCGCGGCCATGATCAGGTCCGGAAGGCCGAGTTCCTTGATATAGGGAAGGAAGATGCTGCTCGCGAAGAGATGGTCAACCGGCACCTCGAAAAAGCCTTGGATCTGATCGGCGTGCAGGTCCATGCACATGATGCGGTCCACGCCGGCAGCAGTGAGCATGTTGGCCACCAATTTGGCTCCGATGCTCACTCGGGGCTTGTCCTTGCGGTCCTGGCGTGCGAAACCGAAGTATGGCAACACGGCCACGATCCGCTTCGCGCTGGCCCGCTTGGCGGCGTCCACCATCAACAGCAGCTCGAACAGGTTGTCACTGGGCGGGAATGTGCTTTGTACGATGAACACAAGTTCGCCACGGACCGTTTCCTCGAAACTGGGCTGGAACTCCCCGTCGCTGAAGCGGCTTACGGTGACCTCGCCCAAACGCTCGCCGCTGCTGGCCGCGATCTTCTCGGCCAGATACCGCGTAGCGGTACCGCTGAAGATCTTGGCGCTTTCCTGCATGGCTTGTAGGGAACTCCGAAAAGGGCTGCAAATGTAGTGATCTTCCGGAGGTTATCAACACGTGTTGGCGGGGTCTTTTCCACGGCGGATACCGGGGGAATCAACACCCCGGTGTCCAAGTCCTCCATTCACGCTTAATCACTTGAAAATAAGGGGCATCGCCGTGGCGATCGCGGCCGCTATCTTGCGGTCGTTCCGGACCGCTGGTCCGGAGACCCAACCCGACCGTACTTGAGCCCCAGAACCGCTTCGCCCGACCAGATCGTCCAGGACGTCCTTGCCGCCATTCGTAGTTCCGGCCACGCCGGCATCACCAGCCAACAACTTGCCCTGCAACTGGGGATCAAGGACAAGAACCAACGCTACCGGATCTTCGACGCGATCGACCTGTTGCTGGACGAGGGGCGCATTGAGAGCGGGAAAAAGGGACGGTACACGGCCACCGGTGGCAAGGACACCCAGGAAGGAGCCATCGACATCATCAGTAGTGGTGCGGGGTACGTGCGCTTGGGTGTTGCCGGTGGCGAGGATGTGTACGTGCAACAACGCGATACAGGCACGGCGCTCCATGGCGACACGGTGGTGATCAAGCTTGTGGGCGGTCGCGGCTCTCGGTTGGAGGGCAAGGTGGTGAAGGTGATCAAGAGGCGGCGCACGGAGTTCGTGGGGACCCTGCACAAACACCAGGGCCGGATGATCCTGGTGGCCGACGACCAACGGATCCAGCGTCCGTTCGTGATCCCCGCCGCCGAAGAGAACGGTGGCACGGAAGGGGACAAGGCCATCATTGAGCTGGGAGAGTGGAAGGACGCTCGCGATGAGCCGCGTGGAAAAGTGCTGCGCATCCTGGGTCGGTCCGGCGAGCACAATGTGGAGATGCACGCGATCCTCGCGGAATTCGGCCTGCCGCTGGAATTCCCGGAGAGTGTGTTGAGGGCGTCCGAGGACATTCCGAGCGGTGCTACGCTTGATGAGATCTCCAAGCGGCGCGATGTGCGCCACATCCCGACACTCACCATCGACCCCGATGATGCCAAGGACCTGGATGATGCGCTGAGCGTACGGAAATTGGAGAACGGCAACTGGGAGGTCGGCATCCACATTGCTGACGTGAGCCACTACGTGCGACCGGGAACGGTGCTGGACATGGAGGCCGCAAGCCGCGCCACCAGCGTCTACCTCGTGGACCGCGTCGTGCCCATGCTGCCGGAAAAGCTGAGCAACGACCTATGCTCCTTGCATGCCGATACGGATAAGCTCAGTTTCAGCGCGATCTTCGAATTGGATGATGCCGCACGCATCAAGAGCGAATGGTTCGGTCGCACGGTGATGCGTTCGCGCCGCCGTTTCGCGTATGCAGAGGCGCAGGCGATCATCGATGGTGCCGAGGGCGACTACAGGAATGAGGTGTTGCTGTTGCATCGTCTCGCGCAGGTGCTGCGCAAGGAGCGTATCGCGAAAGGCGCATTGGAGATCGGTGGCAACGAAGTGAAGTTCAAATTGGACGAGAAGGGCGCACCGCTTGGTGTGTATGAGAAAGTCATGGGCCCGGCGAACTGGTTGATCGAGGAGTTCATGCTCCTGGCCAACAAGCGCGTTGCCGCCTGGGTGGGCAAGCAGAAGAAGAACGGGATCCCCCCGTTCGTGTACCGGGTCCATGACCTGCCCGACCCGGAGAAGATCGATCAGCTACGCTCGCTGGCAAGGAGCTTCGGCTACAACCTCGCCCAAGCCGATGGACAGGACCTGCCCCACGCGATCAACCAGTTGCTCAAGGACGTATCGGGGAAAGAGGAGGAGAACATCATCAAGCAGGTGGCGATCCGCAGCATGGCGAAGGCCGTGTACAGCACGGAGAACATCGGACACTATGGCCTGGCGTTCGAACACTACACGCACTTCACCTCCCCCATCCGCCGCTATCCCGACCTGCTCGTACATCGGGCTTTGGCGCACTATCTCGCCGGTGGAAAACCATTGGACCGCGATGAGTTGGAACTGAGCTGCAAGCACAGTTCCCGCATGGAGAAACAGGCGAGCGACGCCGAGCGTGCCAGTATCAAATACAAGCAAGCCGAATACCTGCTGGCGCGCATCGGACAAACGTTCGAAGGCATCGTCAGCGGCCTTACCTCGTGGGGCATCTATGTGGAGCTTCGCGAGAACAAATGCGAGGGCCTCATCGGACTGCGTGAGTTGCCTGGCGACGTGTTCCGTTTCGACAAGGAACGCTACTGCGTCGTTGGTCAGCGCACTGGTCGCAAATTCCGCTTGGGCGACGAGTTGGAGGTGACCATCAAGGCGGTGGACATGGACCGCCGTGCAGTGGACTTCCTGCTTGCCGGCGAAACCATGATCACCACTTCGGGCAAGTTCGAGCGACGCGAGAACCGTTCACGCAAAGCAAGCAGCAAGGGTTCGCGCAACGAACGTCCACAGAAAAAGGGGGGGAAAGGAAAGCGGCGTTGAGCCTGCGCTAGACCAGGTTCAGGCGCTTCGCCAGATCGTCCTTGTAGCTGCCGCCTATCGGGATCACTTTCTTGTCGTTCTCCAGGATCAGGTTCGGCTGCTCGATGGCCACGATCTTGTCCAACCGTACGATGAAGCTCCGGTGGACCCGAATGAAGTCCGCCTCTGGCAGCTTCGACTCTATATCCTTCATGGTGCTGTGCACCGTGTAGCGCGTGTTCAGCGTATTGATCACCACGTAATCCTTCAGCGCTTCGATGAAGTAGATGTCGCTGGTCTTGAGCTTCACCAAGCGGCTGTTGCTCTTCACGAACATGATGTCGCGACCACCGGCCTCCTTGTTCTCGACCAACGAGTACAAGAGGTCGCGCTCCTTCAGCACCTCGGTCTCCTTCTTGTGCTTGTAGAGGGCCATTTCGATCGACGTGTGGATGTCGATCTCCTTGAACGGCTTGATGATGTATCCGTAAGGCTGGGTCACCTTCGCCTTGGCCAGCGTACTCTCGTCGGCATAGGCCGTGAGGAATATCACCGGGATGTTGGTCTCTTTTCGGATGGCATCGGCCGCCTCGATCCCGTTCATCTCGCCCTTGAGCATGATGTCCATCAGGATGATGTCCGGCATATGTTCCAAAGCGAGGGCAACAGCCTGCTCGCCGGTGTTGGCCGCACCCACCACCGCATAGCCCAATTTCTTCAGGCTGTGCTGGATATCCTTGCTCACAATGCTCTCATCCTCCACCACGAGGACATTCGTTTGCGCCATGCCGTTTACTTGTAACGTCCAAAAGTAAGTAAATAGGACACCCCTGCGCCAGTCTTTACGTCGAGCTTTCCATCAAGTTGGTCGACCAGGGTGTGGACCAGCTCCAGGCCAAGGTTGCCGTCGTTCTTCGTGTTGAATCCTTCGGGAAGGCCCACGCCGTCATCGGAAATGGAGATCGCCACCTGCTCCCCCACCAAGGTCAGTGAAATGCTGACCACGCCTGCGCGACCTTCCGGGAAGGCGTGTTTGAAGGCATTGCTGATGAGTTCATTCAGGATCAGCCCGCAAGGAATGGCTTGGTCCAGGACCAATTCCACGCGTTGCAGGTCCCGTTCAAGTGAGACCTTGCCGTTCACCGAGTAGCTCATTACCAGGTTCCTGCTCAAGCCATCGATATAGGTCGCCATGTCGATGGAGCTGAAATCCTTGTTCTGGTAAAGGCTTTCGTGGATGAAGGACATGCTCCGGATGCGGTCCCGGCTCACGCGCAACAGCTCCAGGATCCGTTCGTCGCCATCCACGTGGGCGGTCTGCAAGCTCAAAATGCTACTGATCACCTGAAGGTTGTTCTTGACCCGGTGGTGGACCTCCTTGAGCAATACCTCCTTTTCGCCGAGGCTCTGCAGGAGACGGAGCTCGGCCTCCTTGCGGTCGGTGATCCCGTAGCCCATGCAGGAGATCTCTTGCACACGGCCATTGGTGCTGATCGGGTTCAGGAAGGTCTCCACCCAGATCCGCTTTCCACGCGCGCCATCAAGCTCCACCTCGAATTGCTGGGGCTGCCCCTTGAGCGCAGCGCGGTACTTGGCTACAATGGCCTCTTCCTCAATACCCACAATGCGTCGGCGCATCGGTCCTACGAAGTCGTCCCCGTGTTCGAACAGAAGCCCCGTGTTCTTCTGTGTGGTCCGTTGGAAATGGTCGTTGAAGGAGGTGATCCGGAAGTCGCGGTCCAGGGTCCAGATCATCACGTTCGCGGTATTCTCGAAGATGGCCTTGAGTCGCGCGGCCTGATGGCGAACAAGGTCTTCGGCGACCTTCTGTTCCGTTATCTCGTGGCCCACGCCGAACACTTCCACCACGCTGCCATCCGCACCGAACACGGGGCTGAGGAAGATCTCGTTGCACACACGTTCACCGTTCTGGTCCAGCCGGTCCGTTTCGAAGCGCATGGGCTGGCCCTTGAACGCGTGGGTGTACTTCTCCTCCCAGAAGGCATGGTACTCGGCACTTGCGAAGAGCTTGCGGGGGGTATCGGGGTCGGTATTGATCTCGGGTCGCTTGCCATGCAGCCGCTCGATCATATCCCCGTACCCGCGATTGTAGGAGGTGATCTTGATGGCCGGGTCGACGGTCCAGAACATGTGCTCGCTGCTCTCGAACAAGGCGCGCAATTTCGCCTCGTGTTGCTGCACCTTTTCCTGCGCGGCATGCACGTGTGTCATGTCCGTGAAGATGCTGCGTGTGAACATCGGCCGACCGTCCTGTGAGCGCAAATTGGTGGTTCCTTCCACTTGGATGCTCCGTCCATGTTTTCCGACGAACACCGTGCGGATCCGCTCTACCTCCTCCCCTGCCATGACGCGTGCGTGCCGCTCTTTGTAAGCTGCCCGGTGATCGGGATGCACCACATCATCCAACGTAAGTCGCGGGATCTCCTCGTCAGTGTATCCAAGAGCTTGCTTCCAGGCATTGTTCGCGAACTGGAAACGGCCGTTGGGATCAACGCTCTGGATCAGGTCGGCCGCATTCTCGAACAGGTCACGGTACCGTTCCTCGCTCGCCTTCAGCGCTTCTTGATCCCGCTTCATCCGTGTGATGTCGCGCGAAACACCCATCGCTCCGAGGAACTGCCCATCCTCGTCGTACATGCGTGACGCGGCCAGGAACGAGGTGAACACCTCTCCGTCCTTGGTCACGTTACGGATCTCACCGGTGAACGCGCCGTATTCGTTCAACTCCTTCTGTATCCGCAGGTATTCGTCCGGATCCGCGTATAACTTGTTCGTGCGCGTACCGATGATCTCGCTGGGCTCGTATCCGAAACGCAAGCTGGCGGCCGGGTTATACTCGGTGATCAGCCCGGTGGGGTCCGCCGCCATGATCATGTCCAGGGAACTGTCCACCAAACTGCGTGCAAAGCGGCGTGAATGGCGTAGAGCGTCCTGTGTGCGGCGGTGTTCTTCGATCTCCTGACGAAGGACCTGGTTCACTTCTTCCGCCATTTGTACGCGCAGGCGTTCGCGTAGGAGGGTTTGTCGCTCTTGTTCGTCCTGTATGGTCAGTTGCACGGCGCTTACGCCTTCGAAAAGTGCGTTCGCGGCGAAGAGTCCGACCTCCCGACCGGTCACGTCCAGCCTGGCATGCAGGGCGGTCGGCGTATGAACGTCCCGGGCAGTGGACAACAATGAAACGATCGCTGGTCGATCGTTCGGGTGGAAGATCTCCTCCGCCCTGATCCCGATCAGGTCCTTGCCTGTCAGTTTCTGTGCTGCCGGGTTGGCGTATTGCACGCTCCCGTTCTTCAGCACCAACACACCATCGCGCATGTGCTCTACCAGGCTTCGGTAACTGGAGGTGAGCGATGCTTGCTCGATCTCCGCTTGGCGCATGGCGGTGATGTCGATCAAGGTTCCCTGGATGGTGGCCTCGCCTTTCTCGGGTTCGTCGAGGTAAACGTTCTCAATGACCTCCACTGCACGTCCGTTGCGGTGTTTGAGCGTCATCTCGAAGTTGATGAGCTTCTTCTGCTTCGTCAACGCGGCGAGAAGGCGTTCGCGCTCGGCCGTTGATGGATATAGCTCCGTAACGGGATGCGCCATCAACTCGGTGCGATCCTGATAGCCCAGTATCCGGGCCATCGCATCGTTGCACTCCAGGAACCTGCCCTCCAACGTAGTGCGGAACACGCCGGCCAGGTTGCGGTTGACCAGGTCATCGTATTGCCGCTTCAGGTCTTCATAGGCCTGCTTGAGCTCTGCGTGGTCCTGCGGCTGCGGGATCGTTCCGGGGCGGACGCCATCCATGCGACGAACTTACAGAAGCTGCGCTGCCCGTGAACGGGTGTTCCTCATGGGGTGGCCTCTCCGGGGAAATACGGCGCCGGGATACGCTCACCATCGATCCGGATCTCAGCACCGTCACGGAATTTCACCACCATGACCGGATAGCCCTCTTCGTTGTAATGGATGAAATCACCCTGTTCAACGCCTTGGCTGAATCGTCCCTCCAACTTGGGTTGACCGTTGTAGTAGTACCATTTGTGCTTACCGTCCGGCTCCCCGTTCAGGAACGATCCGGTGAAGTTCTTGCGGCCGTTGTCATAGGTATGCACCCAGGCACCATCCTTGAGCCCATCCTTGTACGCACCCTCCTCTTTGTGGTCGCCCACTTTGTAGTACCAATTCCCCTCCTTGCGACCATCGATGTATTCACCCTGTACGATCACCTCCCCTTCCTCGTCGTATTCCACGGAAGCTCCGTCCTCCTTGCCTTTTCTGTACAGTTCCTTGCGGTGTTCCTTCCCATCCTCATAGAACCACTGCCAGGTCCCTTGGGGAAGCCCGTTCTGGTATTTGCCCTTTTGTTCCACACTACCGTTCCGGTGGAAGAAACTCCAATCCCCGTCCTTGCGACCGCCTTTGTACGTTCCTTCCGCCCTCTTCTCCCCTGTCGCATAGAACTCGGTCCATGGACCTTCCATCGCACCCACATCGTTCACCGATCCCTGGCTCACGAGCTGGTCACCAGCATAGATGCTTGCCGTTGTCGAGGCGCCTTCGCTATTGAATTCCCGGAACAGGCCTTCTTTCTTTCCCGACCGTGAATAACTCCCCATGCTGGCGACCTTCCCGTTGGCATGGTAGGTCTTCTTGATCTCCAGCATCTGAGCTTCCTGTGCCTTTGCATCGACCACGCCGGCATCGTACTTCACCAGATCCTTCAAACTGCCCTGACGATCGTATTCCTTGAACAACCCCTGCCTTCTATCGTCCACGAAACCGCCTTCCCACTTCACCTTTCCATTGGGGTGGAATTCCTTCCAGGGCCCTTGGCGCAGACCCATGGCATCCAATTGATTGATGTCCTCACGCTTTCGCAACAACCCCGCGCCGTATTGCAGGAATGCGACGATGCGGCCATCGCTCCCATATTCGTAACCCCTCCCCTCCTCCTTCCCGCCCTTGAACGGTATCTCCTTATGCAATGCGCCGTTCGCGTGGTAATACCTGGCGGTCCCTTCACGCAGATCGTCCACGAAGGTCTCTTCGCTCATCACCGTTCCTGCGCTATCGTAGCGCAGCGATGGACCGTTCTTCTTGTCACCCATGTAGGTGATCGTACTGTTCAAGCGTCCGCTCGGATCGTAGAACTTCCAAACACCTTCCAAAAGCAGGTCCTTGCGATCACCTTCGCTGCGCAATGCGCCTGTCTCATAGTAGGTTCTCCAGTACCCTTCGGGCTTCCCGTTCACCAGTCGGCCCTCGCTGCTGACCTTGCCGTTGGCGTGGTAATAACGATGAATGCTATCCTGTCCATCCTGGCCACGAAGATCGGTGACGACCATCACCATCATCAAAGGAAATATCACCATCCACCAGCTCTTCATGTATTCAATTCTTAACCTTTGAAAATTGATGGTATAGTATGGTCGGTTCGATCTGTTGACGATCGTTGCATACTTCGTTTGCACTTATGGGTTATCAAATTTAGCGCACCTTGAATGAACGATCGGACCGTTCGGATCCTTTCCGAAAGCCTTGTGGGTCTTGGGAAGGACCAGGACCATCAACGATCGTTGACAAGGGATCGGCATGTCGTACGTTGAAAAGAAGGATCCCATCCTTGTACTGGTAATGGTGCAATTCGGGTGGAGATCGATCGATAAAGAAGTTTGGTGGTCGATCGGATCTTGTTAAGTGGGCCGTGCCCCTTCCAGGGTCGTAAAAGTTACCCCGCGATATCCACAGCAGGAACGCGGATCGAACGATCCGATCGTTCGATCCGCGCCCCGGACGGGTATGGATATCTTTGGACCACATTCCCTTACGACCATGCACATCCTCATCGGCAGTGATCATGCAGGCCTCGAGTTGAAGCATCACTTGAAGGAACACCTGAAGGAGGCCGGACATACCGTTACCGATAAAGGAACACACGTGAAGGAGAGCGTCGATTATCCCGATTACGCGCACGCGGTGGCCGCAGCGGTATCGGCCGAGGCCGGTTCGTTGGGCATTGTGATCTGTGGCAGTGGCAATGGCATCAACATCAGCGCGAACAAGCACCGTGGGATACGGTCGGCCTTGGCTTGGGATCCGGAAGTGGCGAGGCTTGCACGCGAGCACAACGATGCCAACATCGTGGCGCTTCCGGCACGGTTCATCACCGGACCACAGGCGGTAGCGATAGTGGATGCCTTTCTTTCCGCGCGGTTCGAGGGTGGACGCCATCAACGCCGGGTGCAGAAGATCGAATTGGACCAGAGATGATGTGCAATAAGACGTTCCTGGCGTTGGCCCTGATCGGCGGCCTGGTCAAACCTGCGCTGGCCCAAGTGGATAGCCTGGCCCTGCGCTACGCTGAAACGATCACGGAAGAGGAACTGCGGCAGCACCTGACAACCCTGGCGAGCGATGCCTTCCTGGGTCGGGACACAGGCAAGGAAGGCCAGAAAATGGCTGCCGCCTACCTGAAGAACGAATTCGTTCAGGCGGGGATCCCCCCGGTCACCGCTCCGGACCCGGCCACCATCACGGAGGGCTATTTCCAGCCCTATGATCTGATCGAGGACCAGTCGGGCTCCATTTCCATCGAAGGTAGCGGGCGAACCCTCACCTACAAGAAGGAACTGGTCTATTTCAACGAGGCGATGACAGGCGATATGCCGATCACGGAGGTGGTCCATCTGGGTGGGGCGGACAGGATCCCGAAGGATGGGCTCAACGGAGCTGTGGTGCTGGTGAATGCCTCGGGCATGGGCCAAGGATTGGACGTGTTGGGTACGCTTCGCACGCGGCTGGATGCGGTGAGGGCGGCAGGCGCCGCCTTGATATTGGTGAGCGTTCCGTCCTTGGCCACCATGGTGGAAGGAATGCACCTGTCAGGCACCACCCTGCGCCTTGCCTATCAGGTGAAGACCAAGTCCCCAACGAGCAGCAGTGCGCAGATGATCATGGTGGACGAAGCCGCAATGAACGAATTGCTGCGCACCACCACGATGGCCGGGTTGGGGCGGAAGAAGAAGGCGCGAAGAATTCCCCTGGTCTGCACCGTGAAGGTGAGGCCCGGGACAAGCACGATCACAGCGGAGAACGTGCTGGCCTACATTGAAGGAAGCGACAAGAAAGAGGAACTCCTGGTGATCACAGCGCACTATGACCACATCGGTGTGGAGAATGGTGTGGTGTACAACGGCGCGGATGACGACGGCACGGGAACAGTGGCACTGATCGAGATCGCCGAGGCGTTCGCGCAGGCGAAGGCGGAAGGACATGGACCGCGGCGTAGCGTGTTGGTGATGCCCGTGAGCGGAGAGGAGAAAGGCCTTCTAGGGTCACGCTATTACAGTGACCATCCCGTTTTCCCATTGGAGAACACCATTGCGGACTTGAACATCGACATGATCGGACGTACCGATAGCGCGCACAGCACGGCGGCCCCGTATGTGTACATCATCGGCAGCGACCGGCTGAGCAGCGAACTACATGCGGCGAACGAAGCTGCGAACGCGAACTACACGAAGCTGGACCTGGACTATCGCTTCAATGCGGAAAGCGACCCCAACCGGTTCTACTACCGCAGCGACCATTACAATTTTGCGCGCAAGGGCATACCCAGCATCTTCTATTTCAGTGGTGTCCACGAAGACTATCACCAACCCGGCGACGATGTCGAGAAGATCCGCTTCGACCTGTTACGTCAACGCACGATGTTGGTCTTCCACACGGCCTGGATCCTTGCTGGCAGGGAGAGCAGGCCTACGGTCGATAAGCCGTTGAAGCCTTGATCAGGCCGCCTTCTTAGGCGCGACCGCCGACATGACGGGTTCCGCGAGCAACAGCTCAAGGAAGGTATGCAGGTTACTGCGGTAATTCGCGTAGTGCTCGCCGGTGCCGGGTCCATAGAACCCGGTGTGGATGCGGCGCACCATGCCGTTACGGTCCACGAATATGCAGGTGGGATAGCTCATGACGTGGTCCAGGAAGGGCAGTTTATCGCCCGCATTCTCTTTGGATGCCGGGCCGCCGTATACGATCGGATAGTCCACTCCCAGGGCCTTGCGGAAGCGCTTGAGCCCGGCGATGGCCCGTTCCGGTTCGTCGTATTTCTCGAACGCCACCGCGATCATCTCAAGCCCCTTGTCCCCATAGGTCTTGTGCATCTCCTTCAGAAGCACGGTCTCGTCCACACAGTTCGGACACCAACTACCCATCACCTGGACCATGAGCACCTTGCCCTTGTAGCGGTCGTCGGAGGGTGAGACAGGCTTTCCATCGAGGTCCGGGAAACGGAAGTCCACCATATCGTACCCCTCCTTCAAGAAGGTAAGCGAATCAGGGTTTCGCAGGCGGTAATCGGGGTTCCGATAAGCGACCCAGGGCTCCTCCCAGTGCGTACCGCTCCAATAACGCCCCACAAGGCTGTCTCCCTGCAGTGCCGCCGTGAAAAGGAAGGCGCGCGAGCCATCGAAACACGACAACTTGAGGGAATCCCCGTTCACGGCGCCTTCGAGGTAACGATAGTCCCCGGTCTCGGTCACGAAGGTTCCGGTCGCACGGCCATCGGCATGCTGCTCGAAAAGGCCGATGGCGTTGTACACATCGGGGGTTCCCTTGCTGAAGTGGACCTCCCATGTTCCGGCAATAGCGCCCTTTCCGTCGCTGGCCCCCGGGAAACGGTAGAGCGTACCGGCATTGGCAACGAATGGAATACGGTATTCGGGCCCCTTCAAGTAGTTGTGCCAAGTACCATCTATGACACTGTCGCTACGCACGATACCCTTGAACTCCGAATCGAACAAGGGCATCCGGATCAGGATCGTGTCGTTGTGCAGCACGATATCGGTCACCAAGATCTCCTCCGACGCATTATGGATGTGTGCTACCCAGCGGGCGCTGTCATCCCTGGAGAGGTCGAATTGGAACGGGAGCTTACGGCCGTTCAGGTCCAACTCCATGCGCCATGCCCCTGTTCTTGGGGTGGCGGGTCCCCTCTGGCCGACACCACAACCCAGCAGCGAAAGCAGCAGGACCAGCAACAACAGGGAGAGCGCTCGGTCGGTCATGCGGGTCGCGAATATATCCCGCCGTGCCCAAGACGTGGAGCACGAAACCAACAACTCTTGATATCCGAACCGAGGCCTAGAGGTCGAACTTGATCCCCTGTGCCAGAGGGAGCTTCGCACCGTGGTTGATGGTATTGGTCTGGCGGCGCATGTAGGTCTTCCAGGCATCACTGCCGCTTTCGCGACCGCCCCCGGTCTCCTTCTCGCCCCCGAAGGCCCCCCCTATCTCGGCCCCGCTCGTACCGATGTTCACGTTCGCGATGCCGCAGTCGCTGCCACCGACACCCAGGAAACGCTCTGCTTCGCGCAGGTCCAGGGTCATGATAGCGCTGCTCAAGCCTTGTTTCACGTTGTTCTGGATGGCGATGGCCTCGTTGATATCGCCGCTGTACCGCAGCAAATAGAGGATCGGCGCGAAGGTCTCTTCCTGGACAATGGTCATTTCCGGTGTTGCCTCAACAATGGCCGGCTTCACGTAGCAGCCGCTTTCGTAGCCCTTGCCCGTTACGACACCTCCTTCAACGGCGATCGTTGCGCCCTGCGCTTTGGCTGCGTTCAATGCACTCAGGTAAAGCTCTACCGCATGCGTATCGATCAATGGGCCGACATGGTTCTTCTCGTCCAACGGATCGCCTATGCGCAGCTGGCCGTAAGCCTTCACGAGCTTCTGTTTGAAGGCTTCGTACACGGTGTCGTGGATGATCAGGCGGCGGGTGGTGGTGCAACGCTGTCCAGCGGTACCCACAGCACCGAATACGGCACCGATGAGCGACATGTCGAGATCGGCCTTGTCACTGATGATGATCGCATTGTTTCCGCCGAGCTCCAGCAGAGCCCGTCCGAGGCGCTGGCCTACTGCTGCGCCCACGGCCTTGCCCATGCGGGTACTTCCCGTCGCGCTCAACAGCGGTATGCGGGTATCGTTGCTCATCCACTCCCCTACCTCGCGTCCGCCGTTCACGATCACGCTCACACCTTCCGGAACGCCGTTGCGTTTGAACACCTCGGCGGTGATGTGTTGGCAGGCAACGCTGCAGAGCGGCGTCTTTTCGCTTGGCTTCCAAAGGCAGACATCACCGGAAACCCAGGCCAGCGCGGTGTTCCAACTCCAGACAGCAACGGGGAAATTGAACGCTGTGATGATGCCGACCAGCCCCAGCGGATGCCACTGCTCATACATGCGGTGGTCCGGGCGTTCGCTGTGCATGGTGAGGCCGTGCAACTGGCGGGAGAGCCCGACGGCAAAGTCGCAGATGTCGATCATCTCCTGGACTTCGCCCAGCCCCTCCTGGTAGCTCTTGCCCATTTCATAGCTCACCAACTTGCCCAGGCCAGCCTTGTGTTTGCGGAGCTCCTCACCCAACTGGCGCACCACCTCACCGCGCTTCGGCGCTGGCCAGGTGCGCCACTCGAGAAAGCCCTGTTGGGCAACAGCCAATGCCTTCTCGTACTCAGAGCGTGATGCGCTGCGGACACTCCCGATAAGGGCGCCATCGACCGGACTGTGGCTGGCCAGCGTTGCCCCCTCCCCCCTCATCCATGTGGAGCCGGTGGAAACACCGCTATTGATCTCCTGTATGCCGAGTTCTTTCAATACGTCGGCGATCTTATTGGTCGGGGTGGTCAAGGTCGTGCTCATGGTGTGTGTGGCTCGCAAAGCGGCCGCAAAGGTAGAATGGTCGATGCAGCGATCAGGCTATTGTTTCTATTTCCTGACCGGGCAACGTATCCAGCAAGCCGCCAAAGAAGAACTAATTCGTTGATAATGAGGAGAATACAACAACGCCAATAGGCGCCATTTGCGGGCCCGATGACGGCACGGGATAGGTATACCACTGTGCGGATCCCCCGAACGCAGCACGGCCCTTTAAACCGGCCTTCTCAGGGTTCTGCCTTTCTGGCGATGTACAATGAGCTCGACGTTGGTCGCCCGGAAAGGGCGCTTAGGACATTCGACCAAGAGCCGAGTAGAACCCCCTTGAGTAGGGCCCATGGTTTGGTCGCATCACGATAACTTTCGCTGAGGGTGCATATGTAGGGTGCGTCCATCCACATGCGACGTGTGGCAATGAGTTCGAACCCATGCTCGCGAAGCAGGAGATGGACATCCTCCTGGCGGAAGTGCGAAAGGTGTCTGGGCACATCCCAGGCGGCCCAATCGGTGCCGTAGTGTTCTGCGTCCCAGCTTCCCCGATCAGGAACTGCGATGATGAGCGATCCACGGTCTGCCAGCAGGGAAAAAAGCCGTTTGAACGTCGAGCGCAGATCGGGCAGATGCTCCAATACGTGCCAAAGTGTGACCACCTGGAATTGTTCGTGGGCGGCTACCATATCCAATGCAGGCAGGACCGCGATACTGTGGTTGGCGATCACCTGTTCCCGGGCCTTCAGGCTCGGCTCCACCCCTTGTACCAGGTATCCCCTGCTCATTAAGTAGGCTAGGAACTCGCCTGTTCCGCAACCGACATCCAGTACCTTTCCATTGGGTTGGAGGCTGTGGATGATGCCATACTTCCTCCGCAAGCCCCATCGCCGGGCAAGATGGTAAAGCTTGTCCTGAAGGCTCGAGTTGGAGTTGGAGTGCGAGATGTAAGCATCTCCCTGATAATACCTTCCAGCTGCGTTTTGTGTCGGTCTTGGATTCGTTGAGCGGAAGCCACAGGTTGCGCAATCGACCACCTGGAAATCTTCCTTGGTAATGGAATGGTCACGCACGGTTGCCCAAGGAACGAAGCTCGTACCACCGCAGCGGGGGCAATCTATGAGGGTTTCCTGGCTAGCATGTTCCACGTGGAACGATCCGCCTGCAGGTGGCGAAGAAGGGGGGGTAGGATTCATCTTCCGAGGTAGACCATGAGAACGCTGAGGTCGGCCGGGGAGACTCCACTGATGCGAGAGGCTTGACCCAGGGTTCCGGGACGGACCTTGTCCAGTTTCTGGCGGGCTTCGATCGACAAGGATGTCAACCGAGCATAGTCCATTTCAAGGTCCAGGGGCACACCCTCCAAACGAGAGAGTTTTTCCGCCATTTCGCGCTCTTTCTCCAAGTAGCCATCGTATTTCACATCGATCTCAACCTGTTCGATCACTTCTTGGCGCAGATCTCCGCATGCTGTGGCCGCTGCGGCGACACGCTCCGAGAGGGGCTCCAGGTCTGCATAGTTGACCTGTGGGCGAAGCAGGAGTTCGTAGAGCCGAACGCGCTGTTTCAAGGGGGATGTTCCACGTGGAACGATCACGGCATTTGCGGCCTCTGTATCTATGCTTTCCGCCTTAAGGGCCTCCACCAAGGCTTTGCAGAGGGCTTGCTTCCGAAGCACCCGCTCGTAGCGTTCGTTACTCGCTAATCCAATGGCGTGCGAGCGCGGGGTCAGGCGTAGGTCGGCATTGTCCTGGCGGAGCAGGATCCGGAACTCGGCCCGACTGGTGAACATCCTGTACGGCTCCTCGGTCCCCTTGGTGATAAGGTCGTCGATAAGCACCCCGATGTACGCTTCATCGCGGCGCAGGATGAACGGCTCTTGGTCGTTCAACTTCAAATGAGCGTTGATCCCTGCCATTAGACCTTGGCATGCGGCTTCCTCATACCCGGTGGTGCCATTGATCTGTCCGGCAAAATAGAGGCCGTCGACCAATTTGGTCTCGAGGGTGTGTTTAAGCTGGGTAGGGGGGAAGTAGTCATATTCCACGGCGTAGCCTGGGCGGAACATGCGGGCCTTCGCGAAGCCAGGTATCTTGCGAAGAGCAGCCAACTGCACTTCTTCGGGCAGGCTCGTACTGAAGCCGTTGATATAGGTCTCGACCGTATCCCAACCCTCGGGCTCGACGAAGATCTGGTGACGGTCCTTGTCCGCGAAGCGGTCGATCTTGTCCTCGATGCTGGGGCAATAGCGCGGTCCAATGCCCCTGATGCGCCCATTGAACATCGGGCTCCTATCGAAGCCGGTACGGAGAATATCGTGTACTTCGGGGCTGGTATAGGTCATCCAGCACGGAAGCTGGTGGAGTGGGGGAGAGGTGGTGGGGAGATAGCTGAACTTGCCGGGTCGCTCGTCACCCGGTTGCTCCTCCAGTACACCGTAGTCGATGCTGCGACCGTCCACACGGGGTGGGGTACCGGTCTTCATGCGCCCTGCTTGGAAGCCCCAAGCGACCAATTGTTCGGTGATGCCGTGGCTCGCCTTTTCACCGGCTCTCCCGCCCCCTAGCTGGCGCTCGCCGATGTGCATGAGCCCATTCATGAAGGTACCGCTGGTGAGCACCACAGAACGGCAGGCAATGGTCATACCCATACCCGTGCGCACCCCGGTGATCCGGCCGTCCTCGATGATCATCCCCGAAACGCTGTCTTGCCAGAAGTGAACGTTGGGCGTTTGTTCCAGCATTTTGCGCCATTCGGCGGCGAAGAGGTTACGGTCGTTCTGTGAACGGGGGCTCCACATGGCCGGCCCCTTGCTGCGGTTGAGCATCCGGAACTGCACCGTGCTGCGGTCGCTCACGATGCCTGAATAGCCGCCCAGGGCATCCACCTCACGAACGATCTGGCCTTTCGCCACACCACCCATCGCGGGGTTGCAGCTCATTTGGCCGATGACCCCCATGTTCATGGTGACGAGCAGGACCGTGGAGCCCATGTTCGCCGCCGCTGCCGCCGCCTCGCAGCCAGCATGGCCACCACCCACCACCACCACGTCGTATGTCGTCTGTATGCTCATTGCGTGTCGTTCCACGTGGAACAAAGGACCATGATCCCTGATCTTCAGTTGGTTAGGTCCGATTTGGGAGGTACAGGTCCCATGGACGCAGCAAAGTTACATCTTGAAAAGATCGGTCCGGGTTCGGATCTGGGTCCACGAAAAGGCGTTGGGGGAGAGGATCGGTGCGCTCGCAGGGACGTCCGGTATCTGCAAAAGTGAACTCATATCGATGGGCGCCCAGGCAAACAGGAGGCCCCCGCAACACGCACCAGCACCACACGGACCTACTTGTCGAAGTGCTTCAGCGGAACAGGCATGCGCACGGACCAAGCGGCCACGCACTGAGCTACTCGGAACCCTTGCCCCCTTCCAATGCCTTTCAAGTCGCTTGCAAGGACAACCCGTACCAGCAAAGTCATGGAGTGATAGCCTTCTCGTAGTGCCTTGCATCGCGCGGACTTCACAGCGTATCGCTGGCCGATCATGACGGCACTATAAGGTGTTGCCTTGATCCGATCACGAAGTGTTCGTATGAGAGACCCACAGGACTGCGGCCGATGATCCATTGAGGACCAAGGCGCCAGCCCGGATCCACCAGCAGGTGTTCCGGCGTTGACAAGGTCATCGAAGGATGTGGTACCTCATCCATTGGATCGCGCCGTCCGAAAGCACTTCGGTACATTTCACCGCGATGGGCAGCCCTATCGACCTTTCCTACCTCGAGCGCTTGTTCAAAGGCGATCGGAAGCGCGTCCATGCGTGGATCACGATCTACTTGGAGGAGTCTCCCGCCCAGTTCCAGGAGTTGACCGATGCCGTTGGGCGCAACGACCCCCAAGCACTATCCCGCGTGGCGCATGAGCTTCGTCCGCAGGCGCACTATCTGGGCACGCCGCGGATGTTGGAACTGCTGGTCGTCGTAGCCGAGGTGGCGCGAACCGGCGAAACCGGCGCCTGCCGTGATGCAGTTGCTGAACTTGTTGCCATGGGCCAAGCGGTGGATGCCGAGCTCAGGGCAGTGCTCATGACGTGATGACCGGTCCTTAGAACTGGTGTTTTTACGAGGTGTCCACCGCTTGAACGAAACGACCTTTCGCCCATGATCCGACTAGCCCTCGCCGACGACCAACGCCTCTTCCGCTACGGCATGGCCATGCTGCTGCGCGACATGGCCGGCGTGCAGGTGGTGCTGGAGTGCGCCAATGGCGAGGAACTGCTCACGGCGCTGAAGAAGACGAAGGTGGACATCGTGCTGCTCGACCTGGAGATGCCGGTGCTCGACGGCATCGAGACCACCAAGCGCATCAAGCAGGACTTCCCGCAGGTGAAGGTGCTCATCCTCAGCACGCACGACGAGGACAAGTTCATCTCCCACCTGATGGAACTGGGCGCGAACGGCTACATGCTGAAGAACGCCGAGCCGGACGAGATCGATACGGCGATCCGGTCGGTGCATGCCAACGGGTTCTATTTCAGCGAGCTGGTGAGTCGCGTGATGCTGCACGGCATTGTGAAGAAGAAGCAGGTGAAGCCCACCTTCAACGAGATCGATCCGCTGAGCGAACGCGAGCTGGATGTGCTGCGCGGCATATGCAAGGAGCTCACGACGGCCGAGATCGCCGAGAAGATGTTCGTGAGCCCGCGCACGGTGGACTTCCACCGGAACAACCTGCTGTTGAAGACCGGTGCGCGGAATGCGGCCGGCCTGGTGGTGTACGCCATGACCCATGGGATCTACACGCCATGAAGGTGCATGAGCCGCGATCCATTCTGCTGTTCTTGCTTCTGCAGGGAAGCGTGGCGCAGGCCCAGGTGGATACGCTCTTCCTTCCGTTCCGCGCGCTCACCATCGAGGATGGCCTTTCGCAGGGCATGGTGAGCAGCATCATCCAGGACCGGGCGGGCTTCATGTGGTTTGCCACCAAGGATGGCCTGAACCGCTACGACGGTTACTCCTTCCGGGTGTTCCGCCACGATCCGACGGACAGCACCACCGTGCGCGACAATAGGATCGAGGTGCTCTACGAAGATCGTGCAGGGCTGCTCTGGGTGGGCACGAACAATGGGCTGGACGTGTTCGACCCCACGACGGAGATCTTCCACCATTTCTCTTGTGGTGGTCCGGCATCCAGCCCGTCTGTCGCCAAGTCAGGACCGCTATCGCCAATGGGCAGTAACCAATGCGCGACGAAAGCGATCACGCAAGACTCCGCCGGTCATCTCTGGGTGTCGTCGGGCCAAGGGCTGTACCGCATCGACCCGGATCGTCATGGGGCGTTCCCCACAGGGCCCGGAGCACGGATCGATCTGGTCGGTGTATGCCCGGGGTTCGAGATGACCTGGATGACCGTGGATGGGTCGGGCCTGTTGCGCGGAACCTGGACGGTGACCAACGATCTCCGGAATGTGCGCACATGCACCTTGGATACGCGGGATGAAGCACTCATAGAGGCCATGATCTTGGATCTGCGACCGCTACCCTGGAGCCCCTTCGTAGCTGGGCAGGAGCAAGAGGACTGGGCGGCCTTTGCCTCCGATAGCACCCGGCAACTCACATACTCGGTGACTGAAGCCAAGCTGGAGGTGCGCGATCAGAAGAACGGGACCCACTCCACCATCTCGCTCTCCACTGCGGGTTGGAAGGGGGGCTTCCGCGCGACGCACGATGCCCATGGAGCGCTGTTAGTGACGGACCACCGCTTGTGGCGGTGCGATCCGCTGACCGGCAAGGTGACCCGCCTGGTGCCGGCATCCACCGAACTGAGGATGGAAGCGGCAGCGGTGATCAGCATGTACCGCGATCGCAGCGGTGTGCTATGGATGGGAACGAACGGTTACGGGGTTTGGCTGTACGACTCGCACGGTGAACCATTCCACAAGCAACGCTTACCAAGCCTACGGATGATGGCCGCCTTGCGCGACGGAAGGGTGCTCGCGTACACTTGGGGGCCCCATTACTACATCATACAAGACCAGGACTTCAGGCCGTTCCCCATCGACAGCCGCGAGGAGGGTTGGGAGCTGGATGCATACGAGCACTGCGTGGTGGAGGAAGGCCGCGGGGTATTGTGGACGAACCTAGGGGATGCGCTAACCCGCTACGACGAACGGGACGGAAGCATGCTGCGCTATGCCGACCCGCAGCTCCCGGTCCGCTTTCCGCTGCACGTCGGGCATGACAGCCTCATCCGCTTCGGAAGTAGAAAGGCCTTCGGCCAGTTCAACACGCGCACGAAGGAATTCAGCAGCATCCCTTATCCCATCCCTGCGAACGGTGGTTCGTACGAGTTCGTTCAGGCCATCATCCAGGACGCGCAGGGGATCCTCTGGCTCGGCACCATGCAGGGCTTGCTGCGCCTTGACCCGGCGACCAATGGCTGGACCCACATTGCCACCAAACCGGACGATCCACGTTCACTTTCCGCCGATGTGATCTTCTCCCTGCTCAACGACCCGAAGGACGCGAACATCCTGTGGGTGGGCACCAACGGCGGTGGGCTCAATCGCTTCGAAAAGCGCACGGGAAAGTGTACACGCTTCAGCACCAACGACGGCCTGCCGAACAACGTGATCTACGGTCTGCTCGCTGATGACGACGGCCAGCTGTGGATGAGCACCAACAAGGGCATCGCGCAGTTCGATCCGCTCACGCATGCGGTGCGCAGCTTCGATGCGAGCGACGGCCTGCAAGGCGACGAGTTCAACCGCTACGCCTACTGCAAGACCGCCGATGGCACGCTCTACTTCGGCGGCGTCAACGGCTTCAACTACTTCCGCCCGGAGGAGTTGCGCCCCGATACGCTGCCTGCGGTGGTGCACCTCACGGACATCAAACTGACGAACCGGTCCATCGCCTTCGGTGCGAAGGATTCACCCTTGACGATGCCCACGCACCTCACGCGTGGGCTCGTGCTCCCATACGGCGATGCGGCCATGATCACCTTCGAGTTCGCCACCATGGAGTTCAGCGAACCCGAGGAGCACCGGTACCAATACCGGCTGGACGGCTTCGACGGCGATTGGATCATGGCCGGTAACGACCGGACCGCAGTGTACACGAACCTCGATCCAGGCACGTACACCTTCCACGTGCGCGGCGACAACCGCGATGGCCTTTGGGACACGCAGGCCACCACCTTCCAACTGACGGTGCTGCCGCCGTGGTACCGCACCTGGTGGTTCTATGCGCTGTGCGTGCTCGCCGTCGGCGGTGGCGTCCTGCTGTACATCCGCATGCTCACCCGGCAGAAGAAGCATCTGGAGCGCACCGTTGCGGCGCGTACGGCGGACCTGGTCAAGGCCAAGGAGCGCGCCGAGCACAGCGAACAGGTGAAGCAGCAGTTCCTGGCCAACATGAGC
>DEQO01000167.1 GCA_002360495.1 Flavobacteriales bacterium UBA3364 | reverse complement strand
ATCTAAATTGGATTTATTTAAGCTTTATTAAGACGAGTTTTTTCTTTCCAGTGAATGTTATTTTCCCAATAATAATTCTTAATAATTTCTAAGTTCTCATTGTAAAAACTAATTTCCGAAAGTTCTAGTGGCTCTTTCTTCATAAGTTTATTATCTATACGCCACATTTCTTTAAGCAACGTATTTAAGTTTTGATCTATTGGCATAATTTAAATTGTCATGGCGGAGAGGCAGGGATTCGAACCCTGGGTACCCTTGCGAGCACAACAGTTTTCGAAACTGTCCCATTCGACCACTCTGGCACCTCTCCGAACGGGGCGGCAAATATAGCCGGACGACAGGACGTGCCGGTGCAGGCGGGAACGGCGAACGCGACTGATCTTCGCAGCCCAAACCCGCACCATGCCAACAGAAGCCCAGGTCCTCGCGCACACCATGGACCGCACACGACAGTATACCCTGCTCTACTTCGAAAAGTTGAAGGACCAGGACGTGCACCGGAGGTTCATCTGCGAAGGCAAGGAGTTGAATTCGGCCTATTGGCTGATCGCGCACCTCGCTGTCACGCAGAACGGTCTGCTTCTGATGGCGACCGGTGGGCCGTTCGAGAAGTTCTCCTGGGCCAAGCACTTCGGTCGCGGTGGTGCGGGCCTGCCACCGGAACAATGTCCACCCTTTGCGGAGGTCTTCGACACCTTCCAGCGGATCCACACCAAAGCGATCGCCCACGTGGCAACGCTGTCCGACGCAGCACTGGAAGGCCCGAACGTGACGGGTATCCCGATGATCGGGACCAGCGTACGCGATGTGGTGATCCATGCCGTGCGTCACGAGGGGCTGCACACCGGCCACCTGAGCTGGTTGTGCAAGTTGTACGGGATCGGGACGATGTGATCAGTCCGCTTCCTCCGGCAAGGGCACGGGTCGCAAGCTGTAGTGCAGCCACAGCGCCCCCACCAAGGCCGCCACGAAGGACGATACCAGGATCGCCGTCTTCGCGTGAACGATCGTTTCCGCGTGATCGAAGGCGAGCAGTGTGATGAAGATGCTCATGGTGAAGCCGATGCCGCCCAAGAAGCCAACACCGATGATGTCCTTCCACCGCACACCGGAGGGCAGGGAGCACCAGCCCAAGGACACGGCACCGGCAGCGAACAGGGTAATGCCGATGGGCTTGCCAAGCGCCAGACCGAAGAAGATGCCCAGGCTGTTCGTGGAGAGCAGTGCCGATGCCCAATCACCCGTGAACAGGATGCACGTGTTCGCCAAGGCGAACAGCGGCATGATCACGAACGCCACGGGTTTGTGCAAGGCGTGCTCCAAGCGGTAGGAAATGCTCCGTTCATCGCCCTTGCCAAAAGGGATCGCAAAAGCCACCAACACACCGGTGATCGTGGCATGCACGCCGGACCGGAGCATGAAGTACCACATCACGGCACCGATCAGCAAGTAGGGCAACAAGCGGAATACCTGCAAGCGGTTCAACACCAGGAGCCCACCCCATAACGCAGCGGCGATACCGAGGTCTACCCACGAGATCCCGCTGGAGTAGAAGATGGCGATGGTGAATATGGCGCCGAGGTCGTCGATCACGGCGAGCGCGGTCAGGAACACCTTCAACGATGCGGGCACCCGATCTCCCAGCAAGGAGAGAATACCGATAGCGAATGCGATGTCCGTGGCCATGGGGATACCTGCACCGGAGGCCGTTCCAGTGCCGTTGTTCAGGGCCGCATGGATCCCCGCGGGGATCAGCATGCCGCCCAAGGCCGCCAGGGCGGGAAGCATGGCATGCTTGCGCTGGCTCAGTTCACCCACGTACACCTCCCGCTCCAACTCCAGGCCCACCAGAAGGAAGAAGATGGTCATCAACCCATCGTTGATCCAGAATTCCAAGGGCCTGCCGCCGATGTGCGTGTGCCAAACCCCGGTGTACACGTGACCAGGGAACAGATTCGTCAACACCAGGGAAACGACGGTACACAGCACCAGAATGATCCCGCCCGCCTTCTCGCTGGCGAAGAACCCCCGGAACATTTTGGTAAGCCGCATGGGTGGCAAAGGTCCACTTTCGGTCGGTTCAACGATCAAACACCACACCTTCGCAGCATGACCGCCCGTTCCAATATCCGGTTGCAGACTTGGGTACTTGCCGCAGGCGTGCTGCTGATGGCCATCAAGTTCGTGGCCTGGTGGCTCACCCACAGTACCTCAATATTGAGCGATGCGCTGGAGAGCATCGTGAACGTGGTGGCCGGGGCGTTTGCGCTGTACAGCCTTTACCTCGCCGCCAAACCTCGGGACCGCGAACACCCTTACGGGCACGGGAAAGTGGAGTTCATCTCGGCCGGGATCGAAGGTGGCTTGGTGGTGTTGGCCGGTGCAATGATCATCTGGCGGGCCATGGAAGCCTTGTTGCGTGAACAGCATTTGCACGACCTCGGCACGGGCATAGGGCTAACGGCCGCTGCGGGTGGGCTGAACCTGCTGATGGGCCTGGCTTTGCAGAAACGCGGCAAGGACGCTCATTCCATCACCATGGAGGCCAGCGGCACACACCTGCTCTCCGATGCGTGGAGCACCGTGGCCATGCTCGTCGGCTTGGTGGTGATCCAACTCACCGGTCTGCTGTGGTTGGACCAGGTATTCGCCATCGCCTTCGCGGTGTTCATCATCATCACCGGTCTCCGCGTCTTCCGGCGTTCCGTGGCCGGTATCATGGACGAGGCCGACCTGAAGTTGGCTGCCGACGTCATCGCCACCTTGGAACAACATCGTGTACCACAGTGGGTGGACGTACATAACTTCCGCATGATCGGCTACGGTCCGGTACTGCACATCGATTGTCATGTGACCCTGCCGTGGTACTACAGCTTGGAGCAGGCCCATGCCGAGATATCGGCCATCGAACGACTGGTGAACGAGGTACACGAACGCGAGGTGGAACTCTTCATCCACATGGATCCCTGCATCCCGACCAGTTGTGCGATCTGCGCGTTGGAAGGATGTCGAGAGCGCAAGATGCCGTTCCAGCAGCGGGTGAAGTGGGATGCCGCTAGCGTGCTGGGGAATGCCAAGCACGGCATTGCATCGTGAAACCAGACCCCAACGAAAAAGCCCCTTGCGGGGCTTCTTCCTTTGGGGTGGTAGACCGGGCTTGAACCGGCGACCTCCGGAATCACAATCCGGCGCTCTAACCAACTGAGCTACAACCACCATTTCCGCACGCCACCGGCGAACGGGCGGCAAATATACGCCGGGCGTGCCTGATTCCATGGTGGGCGGGCGGACCGTACTTTGCGCCGAGCATGTCCACGCGCACGAGCAACTCAACACCGCCGGCTGGCGCTGCGGACGGTTTCCACGTGCTTTTCCTCCCGAAATGGTGGCCGAACGACGATGATCCGCAACTCGGGGATTTCCTGCGGAAACAAGCCCAAGCCGTGGCTTCCCAAACGCGAACGAGCGTACTCTATGTCCATGCGGACAAACACCCGAACGCCCAAGCACACGTGACCACCTCCCTGGAACAGCGGCTTTACGAGGTGCGCAGCCATTATGTGGCGAGCGTTCATGCCTTTGGGCCCTGGCGAAGAGTGGTGAACTTCCGTCGCTACTGGTGTGCGGCAAAGAGCGGCTGGGAACGATTGATCACGGAGCGCGGGCTTCCGCACCTCACCCACGTGCATATTCTCGTCCGGCCCGCGCTTTTCGCGCTTCGACTGAAGCAACGCCATGGCATTCCCTACCTCATCAGCGAGCAGAGCAGCGAGTACCTGGATGGCACCTATGCAGGCAAAGGCCCATTGTTCAAGGCCCTCAACCGCTTCTTGTTCCGCAGGGCGGCCGGGATCACGGCCGTTTCCGCATGGTTGGGCGATGCGCTGGTACGTCTGGGCCTGTGCAAGACCTATGGCGTGGTGCCGAACGTGGTACCCGGTCTGGACCGGCCGCTGCCGCCCCCAGGACCGGCAGGCCACCTCCTGGTGGTGGCCGATCTGGTGGACCGCACGAAGAACGTCAGCGGGGTTCTGCGGGCCTTGGCAGTAGCACGCCAGAGCGACCCACGGCTGCACCTGACCGTGATCGGTGATGGGCCGGACCGGCGCATGCTGGAGGCTCTGGCGCGCGAGCAAGGTGTAGCAGCATCGGTCCGCTTCCTTGGGCGCATGCCGAACAGCGGTGTTCTGGACCACATGGCCGGTGCAGGTGCCGTGATCATCAACAGCAACGTGGAGACCTTCAGCGTGGTCACCGGCGAGGCACTGGCCCAAGGCAAGCCGGTGATCGCCACGCGCTGCGGAGGGCCGATCGCCTTCATCACCCCTGAGAACGGGATCCTGATCCCCGTTGGTGATGAAGCAGCCCTAGCTGCCGCCATGCGTCAATGGGCAGACGATACGGGCCGTTACGCACCCGAAGCCATACGACGCAGCGTGAACGCCCGTTCAAGTTCCGAAGCGGTCGGAAGGGCGTTCATGGAATACTACCGAAGCATCCTGCTCCATGCCTGAGCAACGCACCATCCGGGTCATCATCCTCTGCAAGGGGACCGAACTCCCCCGCTGGCAGGCACAAGCCATTCGGCACCTGCTGGAAGTGCCTGGTGTGGAACTCGTCGCTGTGGGTACGCCCCGGAGCGATGATGCGCCTTGGGTCGGTGCTGTAGGTCCCAAGGCCTACGTGGAGAAACGCTGTCTTTCACTTTTGATCCAGAGAGCCAACCTCCTGGAAGACCTATCCGACCCCTTGGCCTCGGTACCGGGCGTTGAACTATCACCTGACCCGCTGAGGTTCGGCGAACGGGCTACGTGGTCCGCTTTCGCTCCCGATCTCCTGATCTCCTTCCTGCCTTCAATGGCGGCAAATGCACTCCCTGACCCCAAAACCCATCATCCCGTCTGGGAATTCCGCTTCGGGGGCCAAGGCATCGGGAGCAACGGGCTTCTGGGCATGCGATCGCGGTTCACCCGCGACCGCTCACTCGAAGTACAGTTCAGGTCCTCTACTGAAAAGAAGGCGATCACAGCCACGTTCCCCTTGCGAACGGAGGATGGCGAGGCCTCCCTGGACCTTGTTCTGGCCGGGGCCGGTTGGTTACCGGCAAAGCTGGCCACTACCCTGTTAGCCGATCCTGGCGAAGGCATTGGATCGACTTTGATCGAAACTGAACAAAAGACGGATTATCAGGATAATATGATAGTATCGATTCGGTCGTGGATCGATCTCGAATTGTATCGGCTGCGTAGCCAGGAACGCCAAGGCCCCACGCATGGGGAATGGAACATCGGGGTCCTGCACCAGCCGATCAGTTCGCTGTTGGACGAGGAAGCGAGCACCAACGTAAGATGGCTTCCCTCTCCTTCCGAAGGCAACCACCGCATGGAACCGTTCGGTTACACAGCGCTTGACGGCCAGCTGAACGTGCTCTACCGGAAGAAGCATCGCCACAAGCCGATCGATGAGATCGCCCGGCTGCGCCCGAAAAGCGATAGTGTCTTGAAGCGCTCACGGTCCATGCTGACCACCTCGGCCTCGTTGCACTACCCCTTCGTTGTCGAGCGACCCGATGGCGCCTACGCCATCATCAGCTATCCGCACCAGGACAAGACCGAGCTCTTCAGGGTCGCCGACAGCAACGACCGCATGGATCACGTAAAAACCTTGATGAACAGGGCATTGACAAGTCCTACTTTGATCCATTTCGAAGGCCTTTGGTGGTTACTGGGGACGGACCCTGATGCAGCGGACTCCGTCCTGTTGGCCTACCATAGCCAAGCGATGGACGGTCCCTTTCTTCCACACCCCCTCAACCCATTGAAGGTCGACTCGGTAGGTACCCGACCGGCGGGAACACCTTTTGTCCACGGTACGGACTTGTGGCGACCGGCGTTGGACACCTCCGACCCTTCGACCGTGACGATCATCCTGAACAGGGTGGATACCCTCACGACCAGAACGTTCCACGAGAGCGCTGGCAGGCGTCTTACCGGTTTCCGTGGTACGGTGTACAGCAACGGGATCCGTACCATCAGCGCCATGGGTGACCTGACGCTGATCGATGGTCTACGGGGCACGACCTCCGAGAAAATACAGGGAAAGGCGCACACGAGCACCAAGCGGAGCAAGAAACGGAGGTCATGATCCGCCCCGTAATCGGCACAGTGGCCACCCGCGTGGCGATCACAGCGATGAACCTGCTGCTCGTTGTGGTGGCCGGTCAGAACCTTGGCGCCGCCGGCTTGGGAACGATCGGGCTGGTCGTATTAGGGATCACCCTCATCCTTCTCATCGGCAATATCATCGGTGGTGGCGGATTGGTCTATCTCATCCCACGCTACGGCGTGCGGCCTTTGCTGGCCCCGAGCTACGCGTGGGTCCTGGTCACTGCCGGAGTTGCCATTGGCCTCCAACAGGTCGTGCCCTTCCTCCCCGATGGCCTGGCGGGACATGTGGTGGCCCTGGCTACGCTGCAGGCCATCAACAGCATCCACTTGAATATCCTGCTCGGCCGTGAGCGCATCGCCCAGCAGAATGGCATCCTGGTCGTGCAAATGGCGATCCAGCTTGCGGCCTTCATCGTCTTGATACGGCTCGGAGCACCGACGGTCATGGACCACATCCATGCGACGTACATCGCCCATGGCGCCACCGTGCTCATCTCCGCATATGCTGCTTTCGCTCACATGGGCAAGGAGGACCGGGGAAGCCCCCTGGGCTCCAGCTTGACCGCCTTGTTCAAGCAAGGCTTGCTCGCGCAGGGGGCGAACTTGTTGCAGCTGTTGAACTATCGTCTGGCCTACTACCTGATCGAACATTTCCGGGGCCTGGTCCCGCTCGGGGTTTTCAGCGTGACCACGCAATTGGCGGAAAGCACATGGTTGATCCCCAAGAGTATCGGTGGCGTGCTCTACAGCAAGGTGAGCAATTTGGAAGCGGCAGAACGGCAACGCGACCTCACGGTGATCCTCTTCAAAACCGTGGTGGTCACCGCCTTGGTCTGTTGTGGCTTGCTGCTCGTCATCCCGGATACCGCGTACACGTTCGTTTTCGGACCTGAGATACATGATCTACATCCCCTGCTCTTGCTGATGGTACCAGGGTTGGTGGCGATGTCGGCCTCGCAGGTGTTGAGCCATTTCCTGAGCGGGACCGGGCGGGTGCTGCACAATACGATCGGTTCGGGCCTTGGGCTGGTGGTGACGGTGGTGGCGGGCCTGGTATTGATCCCTACCAAAGGCCTGATGGGCGCGGCGATCACGACGTCCCTGGCCTATGGCACCAGCGTGACCTACCAACTCACGGTGTTCCTTCGCACGACAGGGAGCCGGCTATCGGAACTCGTACCCCATGCCGGTGATCGTGCACGATTCCACGCACTGGTCGACAGGCTGAAGGATCGTATCGGGCTCTAGCAAAGGGCGGTGATCGTTGACCAACGGGGATCCTATCTTTGGTCACCCTGTCCCGGTCAGCACGGAGGAACGGCCGGATGGGACACGCGCGATGCGAAATACGCCAGACCCTAGGTGGGTGCGATGTCCGGTCCGGGTCGAGGACCGATCGGGCTGTGGTGCCCTTCAGCCGCGTGAACGACCTTTCGCCGGATGAGGGTATCGGTGGTCATTCCGTGCTACAATGTGGAGCACTTGGTGGTGGAGTGCCTGGAGAGCATCCTGGCGCAGGACCATGCCGACCTGGAAGTGCTGTGCGTGGACGATGGAAGCACGGATGGCACCGTATCGAGCATCAAGGCCATGCAGGCCAGGCCCGGCGGTGAGAAGATCCGCCTGATCCAACAGCCCAACAAAGGTGCCGCCGCCGCACGTAACCATGGCCTTCGCGAATCGACCGGTGAGTACATCCAGTTCATGGATGCGGATGACCTGTTGATGCCCCGCAAGATCGGCCACCAAGTGCGGCTGGCCGTGAAGGAAGGCTACCCGGACTTGATCGTTGGCAGTTTCCGGATCATCGATGCCAAGGGGAAGCTGATACAGGAGCGGTACTATACCTCCCGCAAGGGGGATGTCTGGATGCACTTGATGCGCACCGACCTGGGCAATACGATCGCCAACCTGTGGCGCAAAGAGGCCGTGGACGCGGCCGGGGGGTGGGATGAGAGCATGCGCAGCAGCCAGGAATACGACCTGATGTTCCGCGTGTTGTTGAACACCGACCGCATCCTGCTGGATACGGAACTGTACACCATCGTGCGGAAACGGACGGGCTCCATCACACAAACGAACCTCGGAGCGAATTGGATCCGGTACGTGAAGTTGCGCTTGAAGATCATCGAGCACCTGAACGGGAACCGGTCCGCTGCGGAAATGCGCGCCTTCCACCAGTTCCTATTCGATTCCATCCGGGTCCTGTACGAACACGACCCGAAAGCCGCCATCGCGTTCTACGACTCGGAAGTGCCCAAGAACTTCCGCCCGATGCCTTCGCCTACGACGGGAGCGACCTACCTGAAGCTTTACCGCTTGCTGGGCTTCCACGCCACACAGAAGCTGTGGGCGCGGTTCCATTGAGAACAGGTTGATCACCCGAGGTCCAATACATCACCCACCCCGATGGGTCTGGCGGTCGTGAACCCTTCGCCATAGGTAACGCCCAGCAGACGCCCCATTTCCCGGGCACGGGCCTCCAGGAAAGGCAGGAAGTCCGGGTTTGCAATGGGACTCGTTGGTTCGGTGCTGGCCGGATCGTGGAACTGGGACTTGAAACATAGCAGGGACTCCATTTTCCTCTGCCAGTGCGGGGTGATGTCGAAGATCAGGTCGGGATCGATCCAGTGGTCCTGGACCGCATGAAGGACCGTGGCCGGGCGCCACACCTCTTGCTGAACACCCGCGTCCGAAGTGGGTACCCGGCGCAATCCGCTGAGAAAACAGGCTTCGGCCACCATGGCAGCGGCGCGCCCATGATCCGGATGGCGGTCGCGGACAGCGTTGGTGAGGACCACCTTGGGCCGGTGCCTGCGCAAGGCAACGATCACCCGTTCCAAGCTCTCACGATCGGGGCGGAAGAATCCATCGGCCAGACCCAGTTGGTAGCGGAACGCGGCACCAAGCACCTTCAGGGCTGCGTCGGCCTCCTTTTTCCGGACCTCGGGTGTTCCACGGGTGCCCAACTCCCCCGCCGTGAGTTCAACAAGACCCACGGAATGCCCCAGTGCCAGATGGTGCAGCACGGTACCGGCCATGGAGATCTCCACATCGTCCGGATGTGCTGTGACGCAGAGGATGTCGACCTGCTGGCTCATTTCCCCTCGATCCAATTGATGATGCGCTCATCGCTGGGCTCGATCCCACTTTGCAGGGACATCACCAGGTGCCCCTGCTCATCGATGAGGTACTTGTGGAAATTCCATTTCACCTCGGTATCCATCACCCCGTTCTGGCTGCTGTTCGCCAGCCAATGGTAAACAGCGTGCTGGTCGGCCCCCTTGGTGCTCACCTTGCTCATCAAGGGAAAGGTCACGCCATAATTCTTCTGGCAGAATTGCGCGATGTCCATCTCGGTACCGGGTTCCTGGCCACCGAAATCATTGCATGGAAAGCCCAAGATCACGAAACCGCTGTCCTTGTAAGTTGAATAGAGTTCCTGCAACTGGGCGTACTGGGGGGTGAAGCCGCATTCGCTGGCCGTATTCACCACCATCACCTTCTTGCCCTTGTAGTGGTCCATTTTGATCAATTCGCCATGGATGTCCGTAGCGCTGAGGTCGAAGAAGGAAGCCGTGGGAACGGCTGGCGGAGGTTGGTTGATCGGCATGGAAACAGGACCCACTTGGACCCGGTTGAAGCAGCCTACGGAGAGCAGGCAGGGAATGAGATTCGCGAGAAAGGTGCGCATGTTGGAAGGAACGTGCGAAGGTCCGGAATGTTCCGGGTCGGTGGAGTCGCTCTCAGCGATATGCTACCGATCCGCAACCTCCCGGGTCAACGGCTGACGGCTGTATGAAGCGGGTGTCACGTGAACCGCGCAGCGCCCTTTTCGGCGGAACGGCAGGCACACACTTCCCTCTGGCGATCAACAACTTATCAGAACACCAAGGAACCTTGTCACCTTTTCCAATTCCTTGCGTAGAAGCGCCCATGCGCATCCATTGCCCCCTCCTGCTCGTGGTTCTTGCATGGTCCGTTCCAGCTGCTGTGGCCCAAGAGGACGCCGTGCGGATCACGGACATCGCCCAACTGGTCCGTAAACAGGACCTTTCGCAGGACGCCGCCGTGCGCTCCGGTATGCAGGCCGCCGGTCTTGATGAAGCACGGATGCAGCAGGCATTGGACTTGGGCAAGAACGCGAACCTGCCGTTGGGCCTGAGCACGGATAGTGCCCTTGCCGCCAACAGCGCCGCTGTGCGCAACTACAACGCCCACAAGGTCTGTACCTACGCCGACGGTCCGAGCACGCAGGTGTTGGTAAAAGTGCCGGTGAGCGAGAATTACCACATGCCCGAAGACCTGCGCACCCGCCAGGACATGTACCTGGTGTTGCCCGAGGTGGCCTTGGAAACGGCCCTAACCGATGCCGAGCGCCCAAAGCCCAGTAAAGGTCCCGACTACAAACGCATGCGTGAAGCGAAGATCACCACGCCCGATGGCGTATACGCCACCTACAACCTCGGGAGCGATACGACCGTGCTGGCCTATCTCGCCGGCGATGGCATGAGCCAACCCGAGATCGACGCCGTGATCTTCCGCTGCCACGAGCGCAACTGGCCCGAAGGCATCGACTCCTTCGAGCGCCGCTACCCCAAGCTGAAGGACTTCAAGAAGTACAAGGCCTTCGAAGCCGCACACTGGGACGACAAGGTGCTGCTCGTGATCCCCTCGGAACTGAACAAGCGCCTGCCCATCGGCCTGCGCCCGCACATGGATATCTACATGGTGTATGCCAGGAGCGCGGTGGAGGTGAAGAAGAAGAAGTGATCAAGGTGATCTAGCGAAAGGGCGAAAGAGCAAGGGGGTGAACCCTCCTACTCCCTCGCCCTCCCAAGCTTTCGCGTATTTCCTACCGCGTCACCTTCACGGCCTTCTTCACCATGGGCTGGCCATCCAGCAACAGTGTTACATAGTACATACCGGGGGCGAGGTTGGTGGTATCCCACTCGTACTGGTAGTTGCCAGCCTGTAGGGTAGCTTCCTGCAACACGTCCAGTTGTTTGCCATCGGCGCTGTTCGCGATCAGTTGCATGCGGCCGCCGCGGTCCAGCGTGTAGTACACCGTTGGTGGTTCGCTGAAGGGGTTGGGTACGATACGCAGCTTGCGGTCGGCGTAGGGGCCATTGAGCAATTCATCCGTTCCGGTGCCGGAACCGGTATCCAAAGCGCGGCCTGCATCGGGGTTGTTGCAGCAGGCGGCGAGGAGTTGCTGCATCTGTTGCATCTGGCTCCTCATCTCTTCAATAGTTGTCTGCTGCTGCTGATATCCTGCGACGAGCAATGGTATCATGCCTACATAGTTCACAGCACTAACATCCATGGCGGGCCATATTTCAATGCCCGCGGTGTCCACTACCGAAGCAACCACCGTTGAGGATACGAGCTGGGGGAGCACTTCCTCGACCTCCTGCGCGATGAACCCGACCTGTTCGTTATCGGACAATCCCATGCGCTGCTGTGCCTCTGGAGTGTAGCGGTATCTCCGGGGCCGAAGGTCGGTAAGGCGTTCGCTCAGGTCACCGAGTTCCTGAACGTCCGTCTTCAGCGCTCCATCAGAGAGGATCATCGTACCTCCATTCCAGAGGTTACCCATGATCTGTACCTTCCCGTCGAAGTAACCCGACCAATCGTTGGCACCGCCCCCCGGGCTCGTTGCCCTGAGGCTGTAGTTCGAGGTACCTCCTGTCGCCCTGCAATACGCACCATATGTAGAGGAACCGGTAGGGCCGTTGCCCCAGAAACTACCGCCATAGGTTGTCGTGGCCCCGTTCCTGCCTTCACCATAAACCCCGTAACTGTTCGTGATGTTGGCGACCGAGGATTTGCCGTACGTACCATAGGCTGAAGTAATAGTTCCAGCGGAAGTCCCGATCACTTCGCCTCGGCTTCCGACAGCTGTTTTCAGAACACTGCTATTCGACGGGCCATAAACGACCCCGTGGGTACCAAACACCTCTTTGGTATGCCCGTCCAATGGTGTGGGTTGGCCATAGCCATAGACTCCGTAGCCTATGGAATCAACACCTGTTACTGAGCCGAACACACCTCTTGCTTGCGACAAGCTAGAACTCGTTCCTGGTGTAACGAAGCTGTCACTGCCGTAAGCCCAGCCCGTGTTTGGCCCAACGAAACTTACGCGCTGCCCGCCGGTATACGAACCGTTGGCCACATTCGCATACACGTCCAATTTGTAGGCTGGATTGTTTAAGCCGATGCCGACCTTCCAGTCTATTTCGGGACATGAACCATTGGAATTCACCCCGCGCCATGCCGTATAGATCTTGTTCTGTGAGGGGTTGGGCTCCCAATCGCAACTAGTCCCGGTGCCCGGGTTCTGGGGCCAGGTACTGATGTTGCGCCAATGCACGCGGCCATTGCCATCCGCCACCATTACGCGGGAGAGCGTGTCGTTACGGTAGTCGGGTACAAGACGGCGAATGCGCACCGTGCGGTCCAGCACATCCAGTTGCTCGTCGGGGTCCACCGCTACGCCGCCATTGTTCACGGTGGCGCGGTAGAAATCCCCTATGCCCACGTTGGCCGTCGTGTCGTTGGGCACGTACACGCGGAAACTCTCCAAGCCCTCATCGCTGCGTGCACCGTAAGCAGAGGTACCGTTGGCCCGGTTCGTGAACAGGAAGCGAAGGCGGTCAGTACCATAGATGGCGTCCTCAGGATTGTCACTCCACTGAAGCACCATGTCGCTGTTGTCATTGGCACCATACTTGGCACCGGCGTAGCACTGGTCGCTGTTGCCCGTGAAGGTGACCCCGTTGCGTTGCCAAGGACGGAAACCATCCTGCTGGGCATACACCGTGGGGCTCGTTGAACCCGTGGAATCGATCAGGTGCAAGCGCGTGAACGGCGCACGGCAGCCCGGGTTGGTGAATGCATTGGGTTCCCCGCTCAGCAACAGGTAGCCGTTGCGGCGCACTGTGGTGTACTGGTTCAGAGGACCCATAGCGGTGTTCACGTTCGGCGTCAGTCGCATTCGCTGGATGCTGTCCGTGTAGAAATCGATTGGTTGTGGACCGTTGTGGCGGATGTCCAGAGGAATGGTGGTGGCTCCACTCCATCCCGCGAAATCACCAGTACCTCCAGCATTGCCCAGCACTGTCGCTTGGCCTTGCGCACGGCTAACGCCAACCAATCCAACGGCCACGATCAAGGGCCGTATCCACTTGTGTGTTTTCATGATCTTTCGTGTTTGTTGACAACTACCGAAAGACCGGACTGTGCGTGGCTTCGCATGGCGAAGTATTGCACAGCACTACTCGACCAACACGAACTTGTACGAACGTTGCTCTCCTCTGCCTTCCAAACGCAGACTGTATGCACCTCTTGCCCAATGGCCAACCGCCAAGGCCACCTCGTCCGCTGTAAACGTTCCGGACCAAAGCCTGCGACCCAAGGCATCAAACACGCTTCCTTGGTATCCCTGTGCTTTCCGTATCCATAGCTGATTCGTGGCCGGGTTCGGATACAGGCCCGCGCTTGCACCCAACAACCCACCAATGCCATGCTCCATGTCGCATCCATCCGGTTTGCTGGTAACGCACACCTTGTCGATCAAGGTGTACGACCGTGGATACCATGGGAATACGGAGTTCGGTGCCGCAAAATGCAGGGTATCGGTCTGCGCATTGTTGAAGAAGTTCCCGATCATCACATACCGGTATGCACTGTCGGCTACAAAACTGCCGCTAACCAAGGTCCAGCCAACCGTATCCGCGAGGATGGCGGTCCTGCGGATATGAGCTATGTTCGGCGCACTGGGATAACCATCACCGAAGTCCCATTCACGGGACTGGGTGGTGAACAACATGCCGATGTTGTTCGTGGCCAGCCAGATCTGAGGGTACTGTGCATTTCCGCCGAAGGCCGCATTGGCATAAAGGCTGGCGTAGTACGTTTCACCCACCAACAGCGGCTCCAGTAACTCCACCATGGCCCATTCCCGCTGTTCTTCAACTCCACTCTGAACGTAGCTGAACAGACCTATGCACGAATTACCATCCAAAGGCTCTTGAAAAGTGAATTGGTTCAATGGAAGCCCGTTGGCAGCTCCATAGTTCAGGCAACCTTGCAAATGATCGGGATGGAGATAGGCGGAGAACCATGCCGTAGGGCCTTGGCTGCTGGTCCACTCAAAACTGATCCCAAGCAGACAGGTATCCGTCTGCTCAAAAGAACCATTAGGAATTAGCGACTGTGCAGGGCATGGCAAGGGTTCAACGCCCAGCAGGTGGCCTAGCCAAAGGAAAAGAAGTGTGGCGTGCCACCTGCCGGTCGTTGTTGAGGAATTCATCGTTCTTGTTCGTGTTGACCGGGTCGCATGTCCGGTCTTCTTCCGCTCCTTTCAAGCCATCGTCCGGTGCGGGTTGCGGCGTGGCTACCGAAAGATAAGACCGCTTCGGCGGGCGTTGCGCTGCCTACTTTGCTTGGGCAGGCGCAGGTCAGGTTCAGTACCCCGGTCTTTGGCCAAGAGCGCAGGCCAAGGACCGGGGCCGTCGTAAGCGCTGCTTCAACTTGGGGCGGCAAAGCCCATACGCGAACGGTATGCGGCTATGCAACCTGTCCATGGTTGCGAAAGAAAAGTGTGGTCGGTAACGGGGGTAGTGCATGCGACCACGTAGGTCGCCGCCCAGCACTAGCTTGCTGTGCTGGAATACAACGGCCAAGCGGCCAAGCGGCCAAGCGGCCAAGCGGCCAAGCGGCCAAGCGGCGAAGAAGACGCGATCAATGGTGTATCCCAAAGTGGCCTTCTTGCTGTTGAAGGTAAGGCCATGCATTACCGAAAAGGTCGGTTGGTGGAAAAAAGATCAGTAGAAGCTGATCGGAAGACCCTTATCTCAACTCCGCACCCTCCCATTCGATCTGTCCAAGCGCTCGGTGGCCGCACGAGGCTTCAATGAACTCGCGTGATCTTCAGCTCCGCCCGAAGCTATCCGCCCACCGGTACCTTCGCGCCCGTGAAGCCCGCCGAGATCGCCGCCCTGCTACGCCTGGAGGTGGCCCTGGACCTGCGCCAACGCGCGGCCTGGGCGGGCATGCTGCTCTATGTGGTGAGCGCGGTGTACGTGGCCTATCTCGCGGTGAAAGGCGGCTTGGGCACGGCCACTTGGAACGCTTTGTTCTGGATCATCCTCTTGTTCGCGGCCTTCAATGCGTTGGCGCGTTCGTTCCAGCGTGAGGACCAAGGGCGGCAACTCTACCTCTACACGCTCGTGGATCCGCGTAGCGTGGTGCTGGCCCGCGCCCTGTACAACGCGGTGACCATGGTGGTGATGAGCCTGCTGAGCCTATTGGTATATACCGTGCTGCTGGGCAGTGCGGCACTGGTAGAGGCCGACCTTGGTCAATTCATCCTGGCGGTGGTGTTGGGCGGCATCGGTTTCGCGGCGGTGCTCACCCTGATCTCGGCCATTGCTGCACGGGCGGGTAACGGCATCGGGCTGATGGCGATCCTGGGCTTCCCCTTGGTGCTGCCGTTGTTGCTCACGGTGATGCGGGCCAGCAAGCTGTCGTTGGACGGCGTGGCGTGGAGCGTGACCAGCACCTACTTCGGCGGTCTGATCTTGCTGGACGTGATCACGATCACCCTGGCCTGGATACTCTTCCCGTACCTTTGGCGCGACTAGGAGATGGGTTGGCCGCAAAGGCGCAAAGGCGCAAAGAGATCCGGAACATTCGCCGTTTTGCGGTCCAATACGCATAGTTCGAGCGAATGAAGCACTGGTGGAAATTCCTGGGCATCGGCCTGCTGTTGTTCGCTTCCATCGCGGCGTTAAGGGTGCCCTTGGCGCCTGCGTTGGTCCATGTGTCGCCGGACCGGATCGCGCCCGGGCCTGTGGAGCTGTTGATAACGGGCTACAACACGCATTTCACCGAGCCGGGTGCCCTTGAGGTCTGGCTGGAGAACGGCCAAGGCAAATGGTGCGCGTCGAATGTCACCGCGCTGGATGACACGCACCTCCGGATCGACCTGGACGCCCCGGGCGGTCTGACCGAGAACCTGAGCACGTTGGCAACGTTCAGCGGCAAGGACGGCCTGCTGCGATTGCCCGAAGCACTGTGGACCGAAGGCACCGGGAATGGCGACGTGGCCGCAGAGGCTTCGTGCGTTCCCGGCAACACCCGCAGCGGCCACCTTTTCGTATTCCCCAACCGCAGCATTCTGTACGAGAGCATCCGCAACCTCTGTTTCCATGTGCCGATGTGGTTCACGATGATCGTGCTGATGGCGGTATCGATGTACAAGAGCATCCGCGTGCTGGGTACCAACTCACTGGCGCAGGACCGTGCGGCGGAACTCGCGGTGAAAGTGGGCCTCGTGTTCTGCTTCCTCGGTTTGATCACTGGTGCCGTATGGGCCCGTGCCACCTGGGGTGCCTTCTGGACCAACGATGTGAAGCTGAACGGCGCTGCGGTCACCGGTTTGATCTACCTGGCCTATCTGGTGCTGCGCGGTTCGGTCCAGGATGCGCACAAACGGGCGCGGCTCGCGGCCATCTACAACATCTTCGCCTTCGTGCTGCTGGTGCTCTTCCTCTTCGTGGTACCACGCCTCAATGCCGTGGACAGCCTGCATCCGGGCAACGGCGGCAATAGCGGCTTCAGCGATCTGGACCTGGACAGCCGACTGCGCATGGTCTTCTACCCTGCCGTACTGGGCTGGATCCTGCTGGGTACCTGGATGTACGACCTTCGAGTGCGGGCCGCGCGCGTTGCAGAAACACTTGACCGATGAGAACACTGCTCTCCTTCCTCTCGATCCTTTCCGCAGTTGTCACGAACGCACAGAATGCCGCACCGAGCTGGCTGGAAAGCACGCTCTACGGCAGTGGCAAGATCAACGCCGTTGTGGCTGTTGTGGCGATCATCATCCTCGGCATCGGGCTGTGGATGTGGCGGATGGATCGGAGAGTGACCAACATGGAACGCAACACCGGATCGAAGCACCCGTAACGTCGGACCTCGGGCCCTACCTTTTCACGACAATGAAACGCTCGCACATCATCGCCATCGTGATCATCGCCGTCGCCATCGGGGCGCTGGTGGGATCATTGTACGACAGCAGCACCTATGCCGATCTGGACCAGGCCATGGCACACCCCGGCAAGGAGTACCATGTGGTGGGCACCTTGGACCGTTCGCAGGAGATCATCTATGAACCCAGCATGAACGCCAGCCTGACCACCTTCACGATGAAGGACCTGCAAGGACGCGTGTGCAAAGTGCACCTGGCCAAGGCCAAACCTCAGGACTTCGAGCGCAGCGAACGTCTGGTGCTGATCGGCGAAGCCAATGAGAACGGCGAGTTCGAAGCACGGGACATGCTGATGAAGTGCCCGAGCAAGTACAACGAAGAGAACAAGATCGCAGGGTGAGGAGGGTTGGTGGACCACCGTTGTCCGCGGGCGGAGAAATACCTGGTCCGCGTAGCGTCGACCCACCGGGGCGACGGGCATCTCGAAAGGAAATTGATCGATGATCGACTACGTCGGAGAACACCTTTGGGCAGGACAGCTGGGCCATACGCTGGCCATCGTTTCGTTGGTAGGTGCGGTATTGGGCACGTTGGGCTATTTCCTGGGCACCACATGGAAGTCGGTCGAATGGGCGAACCTGGGGCGCATCGGATTCCGTCTGCATTCCGTCGCGGTCGTGGGCATTGTGGTCACGCTGTTCACCATGCTGTTCAACCACTGGTTCGAATACGACTACGTGTGGAAGCACAGCAACCTGGCCATGCCGATGAAATACATCGCAAGCTGCTTCTGGGAAGGCCAGGAAGGTTCGTTCCTGCTGTGGACCTTCTGGCACATGGTACTGGGGAACATCCTGATCCTGCGTGCCAGGGAATGGGAAGCCCCGGTGATGACGATCGTCGCACTCGTACAGGTCTTCCTGGCCTTCATGCTCCTGGGCATCTACTTCGGGGAAGTGCGGATGGGCAGCAGCCCGTTCCTCCTGATCCGCGAGCTTCCGGAGAACATCGGCCTGCCGTGGACAGGTATGGCCACCTACCTCAGTGCCATCCCGCAGTTCGCCGATGGCCGTGGCTTGAACCCGTTGCTGCAGAACTACTGGATGGTGATCCATCCGCCGACCTTGTTCCTCGGCTTCGCAGCCACACTGGTGCCGTTCGCCTATGCCATCGCAGGCCTCTGGCGGCGCGACAAGCAAGGCTGGATCACGCCGGCCCTGCCGTGGACCTTCTTCGGGATCATGGTCCTGGGTACCGGCATCCTCATGGGCGGTGCGTGGGCCTACGAAGCGTTGAGCTTCGGCGGGTTCTGGGCCTGGGACCCCGTTGAGAACGCATCTCTGGTGCCCTGGATCACCCTTGTGGGCGCAGGCCATTTAATGCTGGTGAACAAGCGCAAACCCACCGCACTCTTCAGCGTTTTCCTGATGGTGCTGCTCACCTTCATCCTGATCCTCTACTCCACCTTCCTCACGCGCAGCGGCGTGCTGGGCGATACCAGTGTACACAGTTTCACCGGCGATGGAATGCTCCCGGCGCTCGTGCGGTTCCTGTTGATCTTCATCGGCATCAGCGCAGCGATGTTGCATCCGCAGCGGTCGCAGCGTTGGTTCTATGTGGGGATCTCCTCGGTACTGATGGTCCTCGGCATCGCACTCGAGAAGGAAGTGCCGGCCATCCTGCTGTTCGGCGCTATTACGCTGATCCACATCGTGCAGGCCTATCGCCTCGATTTCACCAGCAAGGAACCGGAGGAATCGCTCTGGTCCCGTGAGTTCTGGCTCTTCATCGGATCGCTCGTACTGCTGCTGAGTGCGGCGCAGATCACCTTCAGCACATCGGTCCCGGTCTTCAATATCCTGTTGGAACCCTTCGGTAGCGCCTTCGCCTGGTTGGGAGAAAAGACCGGCAGCGACTTCTTCACGGGACTCGCCGATGCCAGGTTGGCGCCACCGGGCAAGGCCATCGAGCATTACAACAAGTGGCAGGTCCCCTTCGCGTTCATCATCACCATGTTGGTCGCCTTCACACAGTACCTGCGTTGGAAGGACAGTGATCGCCGGAAGTTCCTGCGGCAGATCGGGCTGTCGCTCGCGCTGGCCGTCGGCATCACGGTGATCGGCGTGATCGTATTGGAATACACGCTCGCGGAACTCACGCTGGTCGCGTTGCTCTTCTCCGCCTCCTTCGCACTGGTGGCGAACCTGCTCTATGTCCCCTCGGTCCTGAAGGGCAGCTTGAAGAACGCCGGTGCCTCCGTAGCGCACGTCGGGTTCGCGATGGTGATGATGGGCGCCCTGATCAGTAACAGCCGCCAACAGGAGGTGAGCCGCAACACAGGGGACATGGACCTGCGCTTCCTGAACGAAGGCTTCGACAACAACGAGGACCTCCTCCTCTACCGAGGCGATACCGTGCGGATGGGCGACCACTACATCCACTACAAGGAAAAGAGCCAGGAGGGCGTGAACGTCTCTTATGCGATGGACTACTTCGCCGTAGAGCCGCGTACCTACGAAGCCGGTGATACGGCACGCGTCGGCGATATGCTCTTCCGCGCGCGGGATACGCACAAAGCGGGCCAGTACTTCCTGGAAGATCAACCGGAACACTGGGAACCGTTGGAGGAATTCACGCGACGAACGCTTTGGCATGCCACCGAGTGGAGCGGATCGAAGCCCGGTGAGCGCCTCTTCGGTCTTTCGCCCTTCATCCAACTCAACCCGCGATTCGGGAACGTGGCGGAACCGAGCACCAAGCACTGGTTGCAACGCGACCTCTACACCCACGTCCGCTATGCCGACATGACCATGGCCAGCGACACGGCGGATGACACATGGATGCCCGACCGGCTCTACGACAAGGTCGTGGGCGATACGATCATCACCCCATCCGCCCTGGCCATCATCGACAGCGTGACCATGGTGGCGGACAGCGTGGTGAAGCGACGTCTGGGCGATCGTTTCGTGGTCTACACGGCACACATCCGCGTCCGCGACCTGTACCAGCGCGACCGCTGGTTCCTTGCCGAACCGATCGTGATCTACGCCGATGGGCAACCGGTAGCGGGCAAGGCGGCCGAACTGGAAGCCCTGCGCATCAAGTACAGTCTGGCCACCGTGGACCGCACGACCACGCCTGCCATGGGCCACAGTGGTCCCATCCCGGGTGGTGGCAAAGAGTTGTGGAAGATCGGGCTCAACGTGGCGGAGTCCGAATTCCTGGTGCTGCAAGCGATCGTCTTCCCCGGGATCAACATCCTGTGGATCGGCTGCGTGCTGCTTTTCCTGGGGACCTTGATGGCCATCCGGCAGCGGGTGAAGAAGTAATTTCGTGCGGTGCGCCGCGTCCAGATCCTTCTTGCCATAGGCATGCCGTTGGCAAGTGTCGCGCAAACGCCGACCTGCGCAGTCCTCGATTCAGTGGTCCGCACGATGGAGCGGATCTCATACTACACCATTGGCACGGATCGTTCCGCATTGAAGGACAGCCTTGCGACCCTTTGTGCGAACGCTGACACATTGATCGACCTCGCACCTGCCTTCACCCATGTCCTCAATGCCTTGGGCGATCACCATGGACGTATCTACTTGGATAATCAACCCATCGCCTGGCTCACGGACGGAACACGATCGCACCGAAAGGATGATCGTACACCCGACATGGACTTCTGGCAAAAGGTGCTGGACGGCCAGTATGGGTTCGAGGCCACGCTCTTCGACACGACCACGGGTTACCTGCGCATCCCTGCCGTGAACACGACGGATGTCGACCGGGAGGCACGCCGTATCCGGGCGGGCCTGGATAGTTTGATCGGTGCCGGTGCCAAGCGCTGGATCATCGACCTGCGCGTGAACAGCGGTGGCAACATGTGGCCGATGCTGGAAGCGTTGGCGCCCTTGTTCCCCGAAGGACCGAGCGCAGGCTCGTTGGATCGCCTTGGGCGGCGTTCCGCGGAGTACGCTTTCCGCGCCGGGCACTTCCAGCGGAACCGGCACAGCATGATCGAACTCCCGGTCGGCAAGGACCGCTCGAAGGATGCGCTGATCGTGCTGTACGGACGTTACACGGCCAGTTCAGGGGAGGCCGTGGCGGCATGCCTCGAACAGCGCCCGAACACGACCAGCATGGGAGAGGCCACCGCAGGTTACACCACGGAGAACGGCTGGACGGTATTGTACGATCAACTGGTCGTGAGCATTGCCGAAAGTGTGCTCTGCACCGGTGACGGCGGACCGTACGTCACGAACATCGCGCCTGATATCGTTGTCCCGGATCTTGCACCGCGTTTCGACCCGAGCGATGCCGCGCTGAACGCAGCACGGGCTTATTTGCAAATGCACCGTTGATCCATGGCGACGATCCTCATCATCGGCACCGGCCGGGCAGCTTCGCACCTGGGCCATGCGATGCGGCGCTCGGGGCATCGCATCGAGGGGGTCGTAGGGCGGAGTGCAGTACACTCAAGAGCACTGGGAAATGACCTGCAAGCACCGGCCTTCCTGTTGAACGACGGGCTTCCAACGGCCGATATCCTGCTGATCGCCGTGAGCGACGATGCCATCGCCGATGTGGCCATGAACATACCGATCGGCAATGCCGTGGTGATCCACGCGAGCGGTGCGAGCGACCTTGACAAGCTCCTGCCCCACCCCGACCGTGCTGTGCTGTGGCCGGTGATGTCGTTGAGCCCTGGCGCCCCAATGGACTTCGCGCATGTCCCACTGGTGATCGACGCGAACACGGATCGGGCGCACAACACGGTCCGATCCCTGGCCGGGACCTTGAGCGATCACGTTACCCGATTGACGCACGCACAGCGCGAACTGGTCCATGCGACGGCGGCGGTCAGCTTGAACTTCCCGGTCCATCTCCTGATGCGCGCGCAGGCCCTGTTGAAGACCAACGACATCGACCCGACCATCCTCGGGCCTTCGTTCCGGGCCATGGCGGAGAAAGCCACTTCCGTCGGGGCTTCCGAGGCGTTGACGGGTCCGGCCCGCCGCGGCGATCTAGGGACGGTACGCCACCACCTCGATCGCTTGGGACAAGATCCCGAACTTCGCGCCGCCTACGCCCTTCTCAGCAGCATGATCCTGCGGGCATACGGGCATCCGGACCATGGATACAAGGACGTATAAGGAGCGGCTTGCGGGATCGCGGACCTTCTGTTTCGATGTGGACGGCGTTTTCACTGACAATAGGAACCTGTTGATGCCCGGGATCGAGCCTGTGCGCACGTTCCACACACGCGACGCTTACGCCGTGCAACATGCTGTCAAGGAAGGCCTGCGGATCATCATCATCAGTGGCGGAAGATCCGAAGGTGTTCACGAGAGCTTCGGTCGCATGGGGGTCAAGGAGGTCCACCTCGGCACCGTGGACAAGGTCGCGCTGTTCGAACGGCTCGTTGCCGACGGATTGGATCCCGCGACAAGCGCCTACATGGGCGATGACATACCCGATCTGCGTGTGATGCAGCGCGTCGGGTTCCCCTGCTGCCCGAATGATGCAGCCGAGGAGATCAAGGCGATCAGCTTGTTCGTAAGCCGTTACGTCGGCGGCATGGGCTGCGTGCGCGATCTGTTGGAACAGGCCATGAAGGTGCAGGGAAAATGGTTGACGGAAGCGGCACATACGTGGTAGCATGAAGGACTTCCTCCGGCTCACCCGTCCGGCCAATCTATCGATCATCGCCGCGACAATGGTGCTGATGCGGTACGGGGTGATCGGTGGCAACCTCGAGCGCGGGCTGCACCAGTTGATCGCGGAAGTGGGTGACGTTCAACGCACGGACCTCATACTACCGCCCGATCTCGGTCCGCAGATGCCGTTGGTCCACTTCATCCTTCTGGTGCTGAGCACGGTGCTGATCGCTGCAGGTGGCAATATCATCAACGATTACTTCGACACGCGCATCGACCGCATCAACAAACCTTCCGGCGTGATCGTGGGCCGTACCGTGAAACGTCGTGTCGCCATGACCAGCCATGCGGTGCTCAGCGGGCTCGGCTTTGTTCTCGGCGCATTCGTGGCCTGGCGCAGTGGGTTGTTCAAGTGGGCGGCGATCCCGGCCTTCGCGATCGGTGCGTTGTGGGTCTACAGTACCACGTTCAAGCGACAATTGATCATGGGCAACGGCCTGGTCGCCGTGCTGACAGCGCTCGTTCCATTGACCGTCGGCCTCTACGAGCTGCCCTTGATGCAGCGGTCCTTCGCGGAACCGTGGATCGTCGGCCTGCCGAACGGCGATCGCTACGAAATGGTACCGGTCTTCCGCGAACTCTGGTACTGGATACTGGGCTTCTCCGGCTTCGCGTTCCTCAGCACCCTGGTGCGCGAACTGCAAAAGGACATGGCCGATGTGAAGGGCGACGAGGCGGAAGGCTGCCGCACGATCCCGATCGCCTGGGGTATGAAAAGCGCCCGCGCCTTGACCCTGTCCTACATCGGTGGAATAATCCTCCTGCTGCTCTTCTTGCGCTGGCGGATCCTGACCGACCCGATCACCTACTGGTACATGGGCATCGCGGTGATCGGCCCATTGCTTCTCTCGGCCGGCTTCACGTACCAAGCACAGAGCCGCAGCGAGCATGTACGGGCCGGAACGATCATGAAAGTGGCGATGGTCATGGCGGTGGGATACGCTTTGCTGATCCGATACATCCCTTGAACGGTGTGCGGACCACCGCATGAGCACATGAACGCATGACCATATGACCTCCCCGCCCCTCTTTCCCTGGCGCCTGATCCTGGCCTCCGCCTCTCCCCGGCGGCGGCAATTGCTGCAAGGCCTCGACCTGCCTGTGGAGATCACCAGTGTGGATGTGGATGAGACCCCACCGGCAGGCATGCCGAACGATGCGGTCGCCGAACATCTTGCTCGCGTGAAGGCCGAAGCGTGGAGCGGGACCCTTGCGCCGGACCAGGTCCTGGTCACCGCGGATACGACCGTGGTGATCGGTGATGTACTCTTGAACAAACCTGCGGATGCGGCTGATGCCAGGAGCATGTTGGGACAGCTGGCAGGTCGCACCCACCGCGTGATCACCGGTGTATGCCTGCGCACGGCGCAGGGCATGACAAGTTTCGCCGATACCACGGAGGTGACCTTCGCACCACTTACGGCAGCAGAGATCGCCTATTACGTGGAACGCTATTCCCCCTTGGACAAAGCAGGAGCCTATGGTGTGCAGGATTGGATCGGCTATGTTGCAGTTGAACGGATCGATGGCAGCTTTTACACCGTGATGGGCCTGCCCTTGCACCGGGTCTACAAGGCGCTGAAGGAACTCGACACACCCGCTATGTGATACTTTCGTCGCGCAACGGAAACCGCTCACCGACCATGCCAAAGTCCTTCCCTACCGCCCTCCTGTGTACCGCACTTCTGCTGTCGCCCATGTTCTCCAGCGGGCAGACCGTGGAGCCACCACCCGGAAAAGCCTACTTCTCCAGCGGTGGGGAAACGATCTTTTCCATGCCGATCCTGGATGTGGGCGGCTCGGACCAGGGTTCGATCGTGCGTTTTTCGCCGTTCTTCAATGCGCAGGGCATGGTGAACTACGATCTGAGCAAGAGCTTCGGCCTGTTCACGGGACTCTCCATCCGCAACCAGGGCTTCATCTACCAGGTACCCGACACCTCGCTGCGGTTCAAGTTCCGCACCTACAACCTGGGTGTTCCGGTGGGCTTCAAGGTGGGCACGATGAACCATACGTTGGTCTTCCTCGGATACCAGCTCGAAGTACCGATCAATTACAAGGAGAAGCGGTTCGAGAACGAGAAGAAGGAAGAGAAGTTCAACGTCTGGTTCAGTGATCGAACGGAAAAGATCTTCCATTCGGTATTCATCGGTTTCCAAGGGCCGGGTAGCTCCGTTCTTACGGTGCGCTACTACCTGAACAACTTCCACAACAAGAACTACACCGAGGAGAAGGACGGGATCACCTACAAGCCTTACGATGGCCTGAATGCGAACATCCTGGCGATCTCGGCCGGGTTCCGGGTCTTCGATGGCCGCAAGATGTCCCTGTCCGGTGGCGATGCCAAACCCAAGGAGACGAAGGCCCAATTGGGCAGGAACAACGGTTGGTACAACTAGCAACGAGGTTCCCTTTCACCCGGGCCTTGCACCGGAACACAGCAGTACCTTCATACATCAACTTCCATAAACCCATGCGCTCCACGATCACCTCGCTCGCTTTCATTGCAGCAGCCACTTTCAGCCATGCCCAGATCGAGCTGCGGCCGCACATCGGCACGAACATCCAGAACCTGACCGAGAGCCCCGATGGAACCGAATGGACCGGTAATCCCGGGTTCCAAGCGGGACTGCATGTGATGATCGGCAACCAGTTCTTCGTGCAACCCGGCATCCAATACGTGTCCAGCAAGTCCGACCTCACCTCCACGATCGGTGGTACGGACGCTTCCTTCACACTTTCCACCGGTACCTTGCGTGTACCCGCCGTGGTGGGCTATCGCTTCAGCGACCCGTCCAGTGAACCGACGTTGAACCTGCGCATTTTCGGTGGCCTGGGCATGAACTTCCCGATGAACGCCACCTTCAATGAGGATGGCGTGGAGGACGTTGAAGTGGGTTCGGCGAACTTCGCCCTCACAGCTGGTGCCGGCCTGGACATCTCCATCTTCTTCGTGGAAGCGGGCTACGACATCGGCATGACCAATGTCTTTGACGACGAGGACTTTGATGTGGACGCCAAGCAGAATCAGTTCCAGTTGAACGCGGGGGTGCGTTTGAAGTTCGCGCAGTAGATCGGAGTTGCTCATACACACAACGACCCGGCCTAGACCGGGTCGTTGTCTTTCGGTCGGAAGAACAGTTCAGCGCGTCACCTTCACGGCCTTCTTCACCACAGGTTTGCCATCCATCAGCAGCGTTACGTAGTACATGCCGGGGGCGAGGTTCGTGGTATCCCACTCGTACTGGTAGTCGCCCGCTTGCAGGGTGGCTTCCTGCAACACACTCAATTCCTTTCCATCGGCACTGTTGGCGATCAGTTGCATGCGGCCTGCGCGTTCCAAGGCGTAGTACACCGTAGGCGGTTCGCTGATGAGGTGGACGTGACGAACAGGTTGTTCACCGCGCGGCTAAAGGAACAATGTACTCACCGCACCAACGTCACATGCCCCTGCCGCTCCTGCAGCTTGCCTTCGGTATCGCGCACGCGTGCCTGCCAGATGTAGACCCCGATCGGGGTGCCTTCACCATCCCACGGTTCGAACGGAGCATTTGTGCTGTATTGCACTTGTCCCCACCGATCATGGATCATCAATTCGAAGAACACAGGGAATTCCACCGTGGTGGAGACGCCGAAGAAGTCGTTGATCCCATCGTTGTTCGGCGAGAAGGTGTTAGGAGCATAGAGCGCGAACGCATCCTCCACGCACACCTCGGTGGTGGCGGTGGTGGAACAGCCAGCATCATTGGACGCTTCCAATTCGACCGTATAGCAGCCCACGGCCGGATAGGTGAACGAAGGGGAACGTTCCGAAGCCGTGCTTTGGAGCGGATCACCGAAGGACCAGGCCCACAGCGTGGAACCCACGCTCCGGTCCGTGAATTGGAAGGTGGGCGCATCGATCAACGCCACGGTGGGTGTTGAGCCGATGGAAGCAACGGGTGTAGCGAGCACCTCAACGGCCTCGGGCAGGGTGAATGTCCCGTTGCAGCCTGCAGCATCGGTAACGCTCAACGTCACATCGAAGACACCGGGATCCAAATAGCAATGTGCCGGAGCGATCCCATCACCAGCCGTACCACCATCGCCGAAGTCCCAGGCGCGTACACCAGCGATACCGGTATCATCCGTGAACGTGACGCACAACGGCGCGCAGCCTTGATCCACATCGACCGTGAACGAAGGCTCCAGTGCTTCCGTCACGGTCACGGTCACTACGCCAGGTTCGCTGGAGCAGCCGTTCGCATCGGTCGCGATCACCGTGTGATCGGCAGTAGCAGGCGGAGAAACCTCAGGACCCGCTGGTGACCACGCGAACGTGAAACCACCCACGCCACCTTCCGCAGTCGCATCCAGTGTGGTCGTTCCTCCAGCGCAGATCGTAACGTCGTCGGATGGCGTCACTACCACTGGATCGGGCTCATTGATCGTCACGTCCACTTCAGTGAAGCAATCATCCGCATCGGTCACGGTCACGGTGTAATCACCGGCGGCAAGGCCTGTGGCTTGCGCATCGGTTCCGCCGCTCGGGGCCCACGCGTAGGTATATCCCCCTGCTCCACCGCTCGCGGTCGCCGTGGCCGTTCCATCGCTGAGCCCGGCGCAGGTCACATCGGTGTGTTCCACCTCGCCCGTGACGCTTTCACCACCGGCCTCAAGATCCACTGTCCCCTGCACCGCGCACATGTCCGGCGCTTGCACGAGCACGGTGTAGGTCCCCGGCCCAAGACCGGTGATCGTCTGCGTGTTCTCGTTGCCGGGTGTCCAGTCATAGGTGAAGGGGCCTGCGGAACCGGTGACCTCCGCCGTGGCGGTGCCACTGTTCCCTTGACAGCCGACCGGCGTGGTGGTGATCCCCAACTCGGCGATGGTGACATCAACGGTCACGGTCACGGGTGCGGTACACGGACCGGTCATCGTCAGGCTCACCGTATAGGTATCGGGCCCAGGGAATGTGTGCGATGCGTCGGTCGTATTGGCCGTGTTGTTGGCCCCGGAACCGGGATCCCCGAAGTTCCAGGTGCTGTTCTCGTCGCAGAGCGTGGCGCCATTGTAGAACTGGATGGTGTTACCTGCACAGGAGTAGTTGATCTCCGGTTCCAACTCGGGAGCCTCGCCGATGTAGACGTCATCCAGGCCGATACCATCGAAGGTGTTGCAGATCGTCCCTGCGCCGAAAATGAAGCGGAACTTCACAGGGGCACCGGTGGGAATGTCATCGAGGCAATGGGATGCCTTCACCCAGCCACCGCTGCCTTGTCCTGATGCGCATCCGCCCGTGGTGGAGGTACCGCTCCACCCTTGCCTGGGGCTGGCCAGGTTCAACGCAGTGATGCTGGTCGTGTTGAACCAGTTCGTGGTGAGGCAATCATCATCGTTCACGTTGCCCAGGTTCGTCCACGAAGCACCGGCATCCACGGAGTACTGCAGGCCCAGGCCGTCGTAGCCCGGCTCGGTCTCCCAGAACAGCCAGAACGAGATCCACGGATAGTTGAGCGAGGAAAGATCGAAGCAAGGTGTCTCCAGCCAGCTCTGTTCCCCATCAGCGTAGGCGGAGCCGGTAAGCGTACCCACGCACCAGGCATTGATACCCTCTTCTGCGGAGTTGATGGTAGGATGCGCGGGAATGCCCCATGCCCAGTCGGAATTGGTGCCACCGCTCGTCCATGCCGCAGCGGTCTCGAACCCTTCGGTGTAAGGGTAGGCGGATATGGTCGTGAGGCATTGGGCGCTGCCCGCCGTTGTAATAAGGGCCGCGAACAGAAGTCCCAAGACAGGTCGGGCGCTGTTGCGCAGTGGATGGATCGCTCCTTCCGCACGCTTCAACAGTGCGCGGAAAACGACGTTCGTTCCAACCCTCCTGTAGCTCATCGGCGTGCGCCCACTACCGCAGCAGGGTGATGTGCCCGGTTGTATCGTAGGACTTCCCATCGCGCCCCTGCGCTGTCAGCGTGTAGAAGTAAGTACCGTCCGGTACGTGCTCCCCGGTCTTCGATCGACCATCCCAACTCTCTCCAACTCGCATCAGGTCGTTCACCATCTGGCCCCATCGGTTGAAGATCAGGATCTCCACGCTCGTGATGTTCACGGCGTTCATCACCAGCAAGTCGTTGAGGCGATCGCCGTTCGGCGAGAATACATTGGGCAGGACAATGGAACTGACGGTGCCCTGTGCCGGGACTGTAACGGTGATCACCGCAGATGACGTGGTGGAACAACCCAAGGCCGTAACCTCGAGTGTAACGGTGTAGGAGCCGGGCTCCTCGAACGTATGCTGGGGTTCCAACACCGTGCTGGTGCTGCCATCATCATCGAAATCCCACAGCACTTCCGCACCATCCGGCACATCAACGGGCGTGAAGGCAACGGTCAAGGGATAGGTACCACTGATGGGATCGGAAGTGAAGTCCGCAGAGAGATCGATGGCCGAAACGGTGAAGCCTTGCGAATCGGAGCCACATGCATTGGTGATGGTGGCCACGTAAAGGCCCGGCTGGGTGACCGTGAGCACCGAGCCCTGGGCACCGGTGTTCCAAGTGATCGTGCCGACCCCCGTAGCGGTGAGCACCGCCTGGCCATCCGGGCAAATGGTTTCGTCGCCCGTGATGTCGACCACAGGAGGCTCGGCCACAGTAACCGTTGCGGAAGCCGTGTTCGACCCGCAGGCGTTGGTGCCTGTCACGGAATACATTCCCGGCTGGTTCACCGAAATGGTGGGATCGGTAGCGCTGGTACTCCATTGGTAGCTGTCAGCCCCGCTCGCGGTGAGCATGGTGCTTTGTCCATCACAGAACGATGGATCACCAAGGATCGTCACAACAGGCGCTATGCCCA
>DEQO01000125.1 GCA_002360495.1 Flavobacteriales bacterium UBA3364 | reverse complement strand
CGCCATTGCCTGGTGCCTGAAGAACCAACGTGTAAGCACAGTGATCCTGGGCGCCAGCAAAGCACATCAGTTGGAGGAGAACCTGAGCGCCGTGGAAGCGCAGGACAAGCTCACGCCCGAGATCCTCGCACGGGTCGGAACCGTTCTTGGCTCTGAGCGCCTGAGCACCTGGAACTGAGCGCCCGCAAAGGCTTGGACCGAACGGATCCAGTAACTGGCTTCCTGACACCCTCACGGCCCCAGCGGCGGCATCCACCCACTCGCCATCGAGGTCCCGCACGCGGCCTACGCTCCCCTTCACCGCCGGGGCGACCTGGTCCACCATCAACGACCGGCACGGCCGGACAGTGTTCGCTGGTCGGTCGCTGGAGGGCTCACCCATCGGCATCGCCACACCCACGCCCGGGATCTATTTGGTGCGCTGGGCATGTCGTTCTGCTTTGCAGGTGTCGCGGTTCGTGAAGGAGTCGGTGTTCTACAGCGTGAAGGGGCGTGGGGGTCGGCTTGCCCGAAGAACAAGAAAGGCGGCCCGAATTGGACCGCCTTCAAGTGGAGAATACCGGAGTCGAACCGGTGACCTCTTGCATGCCATGCAAGCGCTCTAGCCAGCTGAGCTAATCCCCCAGGAATTCAATTCCGCTTATAGGAAGCGGGCTGCAAAAGTAGCCAATTCCACTTTCCGTCGGATCGGTGATCCAAGACTGCGAATATCCCGATACCGGTTCCTGCAGACTCCCCGTTCATCCCACATGGTCCATCCTGGGAAAGTTCACCATGTCGGCGATGGGCGGAACTGGTGCTTTCGTCTTTGCTGGACGTGCATCCGTCGACGATCCGGACCCGGTGTAAAAGCCTGTTGATAAGCAGGTTGCGATGTTCCGTGCGTGTTCGGCGTGGCACTACATCTTTGTGCGCGGACAACAAGGTGCAGGGGAGATGGCGAGATGTCCGCAGTTCTTTGGATCGCACATGAAAGGGAGAAGGGAGGGCGGGTATTCGGAACACTCAGGACCTGCTTGGAACTTCGTCTCGATAGGTAGGTAGGGCATGCCCTCCCCTCCCTTTCGCCATTTCGGCGGGTAACGCCTTCTACCGAACACCTCTACCGGACCTCTTTTTCACGACGGGTGCTTTCGCCGCAGCGCGGATGTACTTGTACGTGGCCTCTTGAGCTCGCGAACTGCGATCGCGCGGCTTTGGCGCACGGTAGCGGTTGGTCTGAAGCGGATCTATGATGCGTGCCTTTACGCGATCACTCCATTGCAGCTCCATCAGTTCCATCACGGTGCGTTGCAGCGCGGGATCGGTCACCGGGAACGCCACTTCGATACGCCGGTCCAGGTTGCGTCCCATCCAATCGGCGGAGGAGAGCATGACCAGCGGTCGGCCACCATTGTGGAAGTGGTACACACGGGTGTGTTCCAGGTAGCGGTCCACGATGCTGATGACCTCGATGTTCGCGCTCAATCCTTCTATGCCGGGCACCAGGCAGCAGATGCCACGGATGATCAAGCGGATCTTGACGCCCGCATTGCTTGCATCATAGAGCTTGCGGATCAGGGCATGGTCTTCCAGGCTGTTCAGCTTCAAGAGGATCTCGGCAGGCTTGCCCAGCAGCGCAGCCTCGATCTCCTTGTCGATGCTGGCCTCCAGGCGGTCACGCAGGGTGAGTGGAGCCATGAGCAAGTGCGAGAGCGCCGGACGGTGACGGCGGTCCATCAGGTGCTCGAACACTTCGACGACTTCGCGCGTGATCGCCGGCTGGCAGGTGATCAGGGCCATGTCCGCATAGATCTGCGATGTACGCTCATTGAAATTGCCGGTGCCCAGGTATGCGTAGCGCACGGTCCTGCCGTTCTCTCGCCGATCGATCGAGCACAGTTTGCAATGCACTTTCAAGTGCTCGTAGCTGTATAGCACCTTGGCGCCGGCCTGTTCCAGCGCCTCGCCCCAGAAGAGGTTGGAGCGCTCATCGAACCGGGCTTGTACTTCCACGAAGACGGTCACCTTCTTGCCGCGGCCGAGCGCATCCACGAGCGCTGCGCACACCGCGCTGTTCTCGGCCACGCGGTAGAGCGTTATGGAGATGCGCTGCACCTTGGGGTCCCGCGCCGCCTGTTGCAACCAGCGCACCACATTGCCGAAATCGTGGTAGGGGAAATGCCACAGCACATCGCCGCGCTTCACGGCGTTGAACACATCGCGGCCGTCCTTGCTGGCGCGGTGGGGTACCGGAGGCCATGGGGCATTGCGCAAAGTGGCGCGGTCCTTCACGGGCAACTTCATCAGGTCGCTGAAGTTGTGGTAACGCCCGCCCGCGACCAGGTCGGGTTTCATCAGGCCCAGCAGGTCGCGCAACGCACGCAAGGTGGCGCGCGGCATTCCACTGTCGTACAGGAAACGCGACGGCACACCGGTGCTGCGCTTGCGCAGGCTCTTGCGCACCTTCTCCTTCACGTTGCCGATGAATTCCTCGTCCAGGTGCAGTTCGGCGTCGCGAGAGAGCTTGATGGCGTGGCACTCGCTCACCTTGTGGCCGGTGAACAGGTCGCCCAAGCAAATGCGTATCACGTCGTCCAGGAAGATCAGCTCGGTGCGGTTACGAGCCGCGGGCAGCATCAGGAAGCGGCCCAGTTCATCGCTGGGGATGTTCACCAGCACGATGCGCTCCTTGGACCTTCCCTTCGCATGCAACCGGCAGGCGAAGTAGAGCTTGCGGTCCTCGATGAACGGGGCGTTCCCTTCGCGGACCGCAGCGGTGTGGATCAACGGCGCCACCCGATCGCTGAAGTAGGAGCGTACGAACTTGCGCTGTGCCGTGTTCAACTGGTCCCCTTGCAGGATACGGATCCCGTGCCGGGCCAGTGCCGGTAGCAGCACCTCGCGGTACAGCGCACCGAACTCCTTCTGCTGCGCAAGTGCCTTCCGGTTGATCCGCTCCACGCGCTTCTCAGGGGTGATCGCCAGTGCGGTGCGGTCAACCTTGTTCAACTTCGCAAGGCTGCGCAACGAGGCCACGCGCACGCGGTAGAACTCGTCCAGGTTGTTGGAGTAGATGGCCAGGAATTTGATGCGCTCCAGCAATGGCACATGCGCATCCTGTGCCTCTTGCAGGACACGGTCGTTGAAGGAGAGCCAGCTGAGATCGCGGTCGAAGAAACGTTCGTGCAACTGCGTGAGCGGTGCGCGTTCACGTTTGGGCGTGGCCGAGCGCTGCTGCAGCGCACGAAGGTTGATGTGTTTCTGTTTCGAGTACCGCTCGCGGGCATACCGCGTGAAGAAGGTGTGCTTCTCCAGATAGGCGAGGTTCTGTGCCAACCACGCCGGTGCGTTGATCTTCTTGCCCAGTGCGGTCTCCAGCTCCTTGCGCAGCAGTTCGCTCTTCTCGATGAAATCGGCCTGCCCCGCTTTTGCGGAATCGGCATCGCGCAGCACCTGTTGCAACGATCCGCGCGGGGTGGCCGAAAGACGGGTGGCCATGATCAGGCCATGCACACGGGCGATGTCCGTTTCGCTGGCCTTCGCCTTCCGTAGGAACGCGCCGGCCAGCGCTGCGCTTTTTTCCTCGTGTCCCGCGTAGGCCAGAGCGTATCCGGTATCATGGAACAACGCCGCCACCTCCAGGAGCGCCAGCTCCTGTGCGTTCAACTTCATGGCCTGACCGATCGCCTTGGCCGTGCGGGTCACGGTAAGGGTATGTTCCAGGTCGTGGAAGTACATCGCCTTCGGCATCCGCCGCGCGAACCAGCGCCGCACGTGCAGCCGTGTGCGCTCGACCAGGGTCTCGGAGATCATTTGAAGGGTCGCGAAGTTAGCCGGCCACACGACGCTCCAAGGAATACTCGCGCACCTTGCACCGCCCGCCGCGGCTATCTTTGGCCGAGCCTCCTGCCGGAATGGATCTATCCACCGTTCACGTACTCTACGACGCACTGGCGGGAGATCGGCTCACCTTTCTGTACAGTGGCCGCTTCCACGACGAGCACACCGCGCGGCTGATCACGTTGGGCGAAGAGTTCCTGGAACACGACGACGTGGACAAGAGCGTGCGCGGGAAACTGGCGTTCATCATGGTGGAAGCCTACCAGAACATCATCCGCCATCGTGCCACGTTCACCGACGGGTCGGGTGAGGGTGCTGGCCGGAGCCTCTTCGTCTTGCGCAGCCGTGCCGCGCAGCACGAGGTCACAGCGGTGAACCCCTTGGCGAATGCCGATGCAGAGCGGCTCAGCACGGCATTGGAGGGGCTTCGTGGCCTGGACCTGAAACAGATGAAGCAGGTATTCCTGCGCGGGCTGCAAAGTGATGAGCGCACCGCGCGTGGTGGAGCGGGATTGGGCCTCATCGAAATGGCACGTCGCTCAGGCCATGCGTTGCAACACGCTTTCATGCCCCTGGGTGCGGACCATCAACTGTTCGCGCTACGCGTGCTGGTCGGCAAGGCGGGAGCCTGGCAGGGGACCAACGAAAGTGCGTTCAGTCTTCATCGCACCGTGGTGGAGAACGACATTTCCGTGCTTTGCCGCGGCCATCTGGCAGCGGGCGAGCAGGAAGTAGTGATGCGCATCATCGAACGGGACCTCGACGAGGACCGCCAGCACTCCGACGCGCGCATGCGCGCCTTCCTGGCCATCAGCGAATTGATGGAGAACCTCGGCGTCAGCGGGGAGGGCCCCTTGATATTGCTGAGCCGTTGTGCCCAGCGCAAAGTGTCGGTGGTCACGGGCATGCCGCTGGACGCACAGGCCGCGGAAAGGCTCACCGCCGCCGTTGTCGAAGTGAACGCCTTGGATGCGCAAGGCCTGCAACGCCGCTACCGCGATATTCTACTGGGTCGCGGTGAGAACACCGGTACACTGCAGTTGGGCCTGATCGATCTGGCGCGGCGCAGTTCGTCCCCATTGCGTTTGGCGCGGCACACGTGGCGCAACGCGCCTTTCCTCTCGCTGGAGGTGGCGCTTTGAGTATTCTTCGGTCGGCCTCCCAAGAGTAGCAGCCGCAAGAATTTTCGGTGGCACATACGGATCGGTGCCAGGATGCTGTTCCCCTAACAGACAACGTACCGCATGTTCACCCTGTTGCACTTCCTCTTCGATCGCTTCGATCGGTTCCAGTCCTGGTTCGATCGACGGTTCGGCTGGTTCTTCACCAACGGCATGAAGCAGCACCGGCCCAAACGACAGGAAGCCCTCAGAGCTTGATGCACACGTTCTTGGCCTCGGTGAAGAACCGCAGGGCCTCCACGCCGCCCTCGCGCCCCACGCCGCTCTGCTTCACACCGCCGAACGGCGTCCGCAGGTCGCGCACCATCCAGCAGTTCACCCACACGATCCCGGAGTGTATGGCCCGTGCTACGCGATGCGCACGTTGCAGGTCCTTCGTCCACACCACGCTGGCCAGTCCATAGGGCGTTGCGTTGGCGAGCGTCAACGCTTCCTCCTCCGTGTCGAACGGCTGGATGGTGACCACCGGTCCGAAGATCTCCTCCTGGTTCGTTCGGCAGTTCGGGCCCAGGCCCTCGATCACCGTGGGTGCGATGTACCAACCATCCTTCAAGTCACCCGTCAAGTGTATGCGTTCACCGCCGCAGCGTATCGTACCGCCTTCGGACTTCGCCAGATCGATGTACGCCAGTACCTTCTCCATGTGGTCCTTGCTCACCACCGCGCCGAGGTCGCTCGCGGGATCCGTGGGGTCACCGACGCGCAGTGCTTCCACGCGTTGCAGGAAGGCATCGCGGAAATGGGGCAGGAGGCTTCGCTCGACGAGGATGCGCGAACCGCACAAGCAGATCTGTCCTTGGTTGGTGAAGCTGCTGCGCACCGTGGTCCTCAGCATCTCCTCGAAGTCGCAATCGGCGAACACGAGCACCGGGTTCTTGCCGCCGAGTTCCAGGCTGAGTTTCTTGAACATCGGTGCTGCCACACGAGCGATCTCCGCTCCCGTGCGGGTGCCACCGGTGAAGGAGATCGCCGGGATGCGCGGATGTGCGGTGATCGCAGCACCCACCTTCGGACCCAGGCCGTGTACGATGTTGAGCACACCGGGAGGGATACCGGCCACCTTGCACAATGTGCTCATGCGGTAGGCGGTGAGCGGCGTTACTTCCGAAGGCTTTGCAACAACGCAATTCCCGGAGGCGAGCGCAGGGGCGATCTTCCAGGTGAAAAGGTAGAGCGGCAGGTTCCACGGACTGATGCAACCGGCCACACCGAACGGTTGGCGATCGGTGTAGTTCACCGCCACATCGTCCATCAAATGCGCTTCGCTGGGGAAGTGCAGGATCGCTGTTGCGAAGAAGCGGAAATTGGCCACCGCGCGCGGGATGTCCACGCGACGGGCCAACGAAAGCGGTTTGCCGTTGTCGCGTGATTCATCCATCACGAACCCGTCGAGGTCCTGTTCGATCAGCTCGGCCAGGCGGAGCAGGATGGCACTGCGCCCCTCGCGGCCAAGCGCACGCCAGGCCGGGAATGCGCGGTGCGCGGCTTCCACGGCCGCCTCCACATCGCTCTCGTCCGAATCAGGTAGTTGAGCATACACGGTGCCTGTGGCGGGGGCATGCACATCCAACCACGCGCCGCTGACCGCTGGCCGCAGTTCCCCATCGATCAAGTTCAGCAGTTGCTCCATGAGTGCCCGAAGGTAGCTGGAAGAACACCCCATGAAAGCCGAAAGGCCCCCACCTGCGTGGAAGCCTTCAGCCCCTTGTTGCGCTGTCACGGAACCAAAACCAAGACCGTTGACAAGCCTCTTCGATATGTCCACCCACCCTGAAGTGGGATCAAGAACGTTCGCTGCCACAAACGTATCCCGGCGCGTAGCCCGGTGCTGTTAAGGGAACATCAACGAACGTTAAAGACCGTTAAGGCATATGACAAGGCATGCGTTGCCGATAGTTTCGTTGCATGGACAAACGCTGGATCACCGGGCTGTTGGTGGCGATCAGCGTCGCTTTGCTGGGGTTGGTGGGGATACAGGTGAAATGGATGCGCGACACCATGGTGCTGCGCGAAGCACAGTTCCAGCACAGTGTGGACAATGCGCTCTTCGCCGTATGCGACCGCCTGGAGCAATTGGAGAAGATGGACGATCTCAAGCGTCACAAGGCCGGCCGGCGGTTGCTGGTGAAGCTTGACGACATGCGGCGCGCCAGTGCCCATCGGCCCTCCATCGAGGAAGCAGGGGAAGTGGAAGCCACGGAGGCGATCCCTGAAGTGGAGGACAGCATGGTGGTGCCGGAGGATACGCACGCACCGGAGGCTCCTGTTGCGCCCGGAGCCGACGAGGACTTCCAGCCCCTCCGGGACCCGGAGGAACAGGAGGAACACGTAGCGTTGGTCACCGACATGGTGCGCGGCATCCTGTCCGCCGAACTGGAACGGGACATCAGCGAGCGGATCCAGCCGCGCATCCTGGACTCCTTGCTGGCGGTGGAATTCGCGATCAGCGGGATCCATGCCCCGCTCCATTATGGCGTTTTCACGGAGGACGGGGAGCCGGTCGGCATCGGCACGGAAGGTGGGCAGGATAGTCTGGTCACGGCCGATACACCGTTCAAGGAAAAGCTCTTCCGGCATGACATTGCCGGTGACACTTATTTCCTCCACGTCGCGATGCCGGGGCAACGCGGCATGCTCTGGCGCGGAATGGTGCCCATGCTGATCATCAGTGCGCTGCTCATGGCCATCGTCGTGTTGGCCTTCCTCTACACCATCCGCACGATCTACCGGCAGAAGCGGATCGGCGAGATCCGCAACGACCTGGTGAACAACCTTACGCACGAACTGAAGACACCGATCAGCACCATCGGCCTGGCCTGCGAGGCGTTGGTCGATCCCTCCATGCCCAAGACGGAACAGCAGGTGCGCACCTTCGTGACCATGATCCGCGACGAGAACAAACGGCTCGGCGCCTTGGTGGAGAACGTGTTGCAGAGCGCCGTGCTGGAGAGCGGCCACATGCTGCTGAAGCGGGTGGACCTGGACCTGCACAGCGTTGTGCAGGACGTGGTGCGCAGCAGCAACATCCAGGTCTCACGACGCAACGGCCGGATCGACCTGGACCTGAAGGCCGAGATCCACAACGTACAAGGCGACCGTATCCACCTGACCAACTTGCTCTACAACCTGATCGACAATGCGGTGAAGTACGCCGAACAGGAACCGCGGATCCGGATCGTCACCACGAACAACAACGAAGGCGTCACCGTGAGCGTGACGGACAACGGCATCGGCATCGCACCCTCGGAGCAACGCAAGATCTTCGACCGGCTGTACCGTGTACCCACCGGTAACCTGCACAACGCGAAAGGCTTCGGGCTCGGGCTCAGCTATGTGCGCACCGTGGTGGAGCGGCATGGAGGGCGCATCAAGTTGGACAGCGCTCCGGGCCGGGGCAGTACCTTCCACATCTTCATTCCGTTCGAGCATGTCACAACCGTTCAAGCTGCTGTTGGTAGAGGATGATCCCAACCTGGGGAACCTGCTCGTGGAATACCTGCGGGCGAAAGGCTACGAAGCGGACCTGCGGACCGATGGCCAGCAGGGAAGGAGCGCCTATGACAAGGGCGGCTACGACCTGTTGATCCTTGACGTGATGATGCCGCAGAAGGACGGCTTCACCCTGGCCCGGGAGATCCGCCAGAAGGACGTCTCGACCCCCATCATCTTCGTGACCGCGAAAAGCATGAAGCAGGACACCATCCAGGGCTTCCAGAGCGGTGCGGACGATTACATCACCAAGCCTTTCGGGATGGAGGAACTGCTGCTGCGCATTGCAGCGGTACTACGCCGTGCCAAGGGGGCTGAACCCAAGTCCCCCGAGCCAGAGGAATACCGGTTGGGCGACAGCTCCTTCGAACCCCGGAAACAAGTCTTGCGCACTCCACAGGGTGATCGCAAGCTCACCACGAAGGAATCGGAATTGTTGCGGCTGCTTTGCGCCAACCGCAACGACGTGCTGGAGCGCAGTGTAGCGTTGAACGCGGTCTGGGGCAACGACAGTTATTTCAATGGCCGCAGCATGGACGTTTACATCGCCAAATTGCGGAAGTACCTGCGTGAGGACCCGGCCGTGGAGATCATCAACGTGCATGGCAAGGGGTTCCGGCTGATCGCCAAAGAAGGTTGATCCCCGTCCAAAAGGGTAACGCACCATGGGGAAGAATATCCGGTTTGCACGGAAATAGTAAACGCTGCACCTTTGAGGGATAAGACCCTCACATATGACCCAACGTTCTACGCTGCTTCTAATGTTCCTGCTCGGTTCATGGTCCGCCATGGGACAGGACAAGATCTCATTCACCAACGCGCTGCGCACCGATCGCCCGCATGTCCCCGCCATCGATCGCGGCGGCGCCCCGGCCAACGATGAATGCGACGCTGTGACACCGGCCTCACTGGCGGCGGGTTCCACGATCACCTTCAACGGGGACAATACCGGTGCCACGGTGGACGATCCACCTGTGATCAACGGCGATCAGGATGAGTTGCCCGCCGTTTGGGAAGCCTTCACCACCACCGAATGCATGGACGTCACGATCGATTTCTGCGGAACGGTCGCTGACGGAGCGGTGCTGGAGGGTTTGTTCGCCGGTTGTCCGCAGGAGTTCCTCGGGCGCCCGGTCTCCTCGGAGAACACCACATGCGTCGACGGCAACTTCACCCTCGAGTATCTGCAAATACCTCCGGGCACCTATTTCATCCCGGTGGTCATTGGAATTGGATCCACTCCCGGCGCCTACACCGTCAACGTAACCGGGACCGCCTGCTCCGCAACGCCGCCGGGGAACGACGAATGCGATGGTGCCATCACCCTCACCGTGGGTGTGGAATGCGCATCCATTCCCGGCTCTACCTTGGGTGCGACCGAATCACAGCCAGCTGACAATTGCAGCGGCTTCGTCGGTGTCGCGGATGATGATGTGTGGTTCACTTTCGAGGCCACTACAACAAGCCAGGTGATCGAGGTCACGGGGAGCGATTCCTTCGATGCGGTTTTGGGCTTGTTCGAGGGGGATTGCGGTGATCTGGTACTTGTCGGCTGTGTGGACAACACACTGGATGGGGGCGTGGAGATCGGTCAGGCCAATGGCCTGGTCGTAGGGAATACGTACTTCATCCGTGTCTACGATTGGTACCTCGGGCAGCCCGGCACGTCCGACTTCACCATTTGCGTATTCGAGGGTATCCCACCTCCCGATAACGACGATTGTCCCGGCACGCTGATCCCCACGGCGCTGTCCTGTGTCGAGGTGGAAGGCACCACGGAATTCGCTACCCTCGGTCTGGAGGCCTTGGAATGCAATGGTACCACGGGCGATGCGAGCGATGATGTGTGGTACTCCTTCGTAAGCACCAGCACGACGGCGGACATCACCGTTGCCGGGAACGGCGACTTCGACGCGGTGGTCGACCTTTTCTCCGGTGAATGCACTGGCTTGACACCATTGGCTTGCGCCGATGACGGACTGGATGGTGACCCTGAAACGATAAGTATCTCGGACCTTACCGTTGGCGAGACCTATATCGTTCGTGTATTCGACTGGTTCACGGAGGCTGCTGATGATCCCACCTTCACCATTTGCGTGGTGCAGGACAATACCACGGGCATCACCCGGGCAACCCGGAGCGATCGTTGGTTGCTGCTTACCGATGCCAACAGCGGTGCGCTCTCGATCCAGGACGGCAAGGGTACCGACCGCGCGTTACTCACCGTGGTGGACGGCACCGGTCGACTGGTAGCTGAGCAACGTATGGCTTTGGGCGCGCGCTCCCGTACCGATCTCCTGTTCCTGCAAGCGCTTCCATCCGGTGCCTATGTGCTACGGATCCAGGATGATGCTGAACAGGCCGTGATCAAGTTCGTTCGCTAGTAGAAGCGAACAGGAAGCTGGACGGAGAAGGTCCGTTGGCCCGCCCCTACGAGGTGGGCCACCGGACCTTCAAAGTTCAGAGGCAGGAAGTCCGTCCGCCATCCACAGGCAGATTGATGCCGTTGATATAGGCGCCGCTCGGCCCGGCCAGGAAGGCCACGGCCATGGCGATCTCCTCGGGCTTTGCGAACCGCCGCAGCGGGATCTCGTGCAGCATCTCCGCAGTAGCTTCCGCTTCCGTAATGCCGGCCTTCGTGGCTTTGTTGCGGATGATCTGGGTCAACCGTTCGGTGGCTGTGGCCCCGGGGAGCACGTTGTTCACCGTGATCCCGAAGGGCCCCAGTTCGGTGGCCAGGGTCTTGGCCCAGTTGGCCACAGCACCCCTGATCGTATTGCTCACCCCCAGGTTCGGCAGAGGCTGCTTCACGCTGGTACTGATCACGTTGATGATGCGTCCATGACCGCGCTTCTTCATGCCGGGCGCAATGGCCCGGACCAAGGTCTGAAAACCGAGCAGGTGCTGTCGGAACGCTTGTTCGAAGGCATCCAGGGGCGCTTCATGCGCCAGGCCGGGAGCAGGCCCTCCCGTATTGTTCACCAAAATGTCCACCGGCTGCGTGGCCGCGTGGGCTGCGATCGCGGTGGCCAGGCCGACCGTATCGGACATGTCCACTGCAATGGACCCGTGCTGGACGCCCTCAAGGCGAGGAAGCTCCTCCAGCGTGGTCATGAGCTTCAGGGGGTCCCGGGCAAGCAGCGTGACACTGGCCCCACAGGCGGCCAGTTCCAGGGCCGTAGCCTTGCCGATGCCCTGTGTACTACCGCAGACCAAGGCGCTCAGGCCGTTCAAGTAATGGTTCATTGCTTGGGAGGCCAAGGTAGCGGAATCAACATTGGCCGTTGTAAAACGGCTTTTCGGGCCGGGAACGATCGTCAAGTTTGTCCCTTCACTGAAGACCTAACCCAATTTCAACGCATGAAGAACATATACCTCGCAGTACCGCTGCTGGTCGTCGGCATTTCGGCCGTGACCCCGGCATCCGCGCAAACAGCCAAGGCGCGCCCTGCTAAAGGGGCGTCCCTCGTTCAAACCATTGTTCCCGTTCGCAACCACGTTCGGATCGCCGGTGAGAACCGCGGTGGGCCGAACAACGAATGTGCCACAGCGATCGCTGTGACCGTCACACCGGAATGTTCGGGTTCATTGGCCACCTATGATGCCGAGGACGCTACGGAATCCCAACCGGCCATTGAGTGCAATACCTACACGTCCCCAGAGGCACGTGACCTGTGGTTCAGCTACGTGGCTACTTCCACAACGACGATCATCGATGTGGTCGGCACCCAATCGTTCGACGCAGTGATCGAGGGCTTCAGCGGCTCCTGTAGCGATCTGAATTCCGAGGGCTGCGCAGACAACACCTTCTTCAACCCGGACGAGCCGGCCGACATGGCTGAATCGTTGACCATGGTGACGAACGTGGGCTCCACCTACTACGTGCGCGTTTATTCTTACTGGGCACCCGAACCAACGGACTTCACCTTCAGCCTCTGCATCTATCAGGGCGACCCTGCCCCAGCGAACGATCTCTGCGAGAACGTGGGCCCCGTTGGGCTTAGCGTGGGTTCGTCCGTGACCTTCACGGGTGACAACACCAATGCATTGGATACCGAAGGTTTGGGCAATGGAAGTGTATGGCACTCGTTCACAACGTACGAGTGTTCCAACATTACCCTTGATTACTGTGGTACCACCCCGAATTTCGGGAACGGGTTGACCAGCCTCTTCATTGGCTGTCCATCCACAGGCATCATCCCGGCTGCGAATTTCGACGCCGAGACCTGCCCCGATGGCAACTATACGCTGTATTTCGAGAACGTTCCTGCTGGTTCGTACTACTACGCGGTGATCAAAGATGAGACCTCCGATCCACCGGCAGTTGGTGCATACACGATCAACGTGGCTTCCTCGGCCCTCGCGCCTGGTTATTGCGAGGCAAGTGCTGCAACCTGCGACGAGTCGATCGCACAGGTCACCCTCGGCACCATCGACAATACGAGCGACTGCACCGATGGCACCTTGGGCGATTACACGGACCAAAGCACCGACTTCATCCAGTCACAGGGCTTTGACATCACCGTGGTGAACGGACCGAGCTCAACCCCACTGGGTGACGCGGTCACCGTTTGGGTGGATTGGAACCAGAACGGGAGTTTTTGCGATCATAACGAGGAGAAGGTCCTGGAAACGGCCGATGATGGGTTGACGTTCACCGGTTTGATCCTCGCACCCGTCGATGCTGCAGTGGGCAGCACACGCATGCGCGTGCGCATGGCATACGTCGCTCAGGGATACGTTCCCGCAGCCTGTGGTGACGCACAATATGGTGAAGTGGAGGACTATACCATCAACGTCATCCAGGGCAATGGCATCGAAGAGTTCGACAACCTCGATTGGTTGGTGTACCCGAACCCGAACAATGGCGACATGACCATCCGTTACGCCGGTCTCGACTCCAAAGTGTCCATCGAATTGTTCGACGTGGCCGGTCGCGCCGTACACCAGGAGCAACGCCAGTTGTTCAATGGACAACAGGTAAGCTTGGGCCTGAACGGTACGCTCGCCAATGGCTTGTACACTGTACGCCTCACCACGGCCGGTGGCCGTTCGGAGCAGCGCGTGACCGTGCAGTGATCCTGCATTGATCTGAATGGAAGAGGCGGGCCCAGGCCCGCCTCTTCCATTTTGGGGCGGCCCGCGAGTTGATCACTTCGCAGGTCCTGCAAGGGAATTGATACCACGATCGTGGATAACCGGGGAACACATGGGCCGAAGTGCCCGATGGTGCGTTCCGAACTTTGTACCGTCCCTTCAACGGACCAATCCCTATACCGCTACATGAGAAACCGTTACGCAGCAGCAGGAATTATCCTGACATCCGTTCTTGCAGGCGCATTGGCGCTCGTTGCTCCCCGAATGGTCGCCCAGAACATTTCCGCACAACCTTCATGGTCCGGCCAGTTCGAGGCAGCGGACCAGCAGGGCGCTTCAGGGCGTGGGGTTTCTCCCAACGCCTTGTGCGACGGCGCTACGATCACACCGGTCGTGGTGGGTTCTCCGGCAACGGTGACCGGGAACAATACCGGATCGGTGTTCGATCCGATCGTCGGTGCGAACGTGGTCTGGGAAGCGTTCACCACAACGGGATGCACGAACATGACCGTGGGCTATTGCGGCACGACCCCGGCGTTCACTGGAGCATTGATCAATTTGTATGTAGGCTGCCCCATCTACAACGTGGTGTACAACAGCCCGAACAATGTGCTCCCCACCGCCTGCGGGGACGGCAACTTCACCGTCCTCTTCCCCGACCTGCCTGCCGGTACCTATTACTATCCGGTCCTGGAGACAGCGACTTCCTCGGGGCCCTACTCGATCACGTTCACGGCCACCGCTTGTTCCAGCACGTTCCCGGCCAACGCGCTCTGTGCCGGTGCGGTGGAGATCGTACCTGGTGCTACCTGTTCTCCCGTGGCCGGCACGGTCGAGTTCGCCACACGAGCGGGCAATACAGGCTCCGGTTGTGGTAATTCGGATGCTGCCGACGGTGTGTGGTACAGTTTCGTAGCGACCAACACCACGCACAACATCACCGTGGCACCGAGCACTTGGTTCAATGTGCAGTTCAATGTGTACGAGGGAGATTGCTCCGGACCCGTGGAATTGGAATGTGTCGTTGGACCCGACTTCGGTATCACCACCGCCCGGGCAGTGGACGGGCTGGTGATCGGGAACACCTACCTGATCCGGGTCTCCGATTGGTATTCCGGGTCGCCGCTCACACCCACCTTCACCATCTGTATCACCTCATGCGATGCAGATGCCGGTACGCTTACTGCGGATGAAGGAACGGTGTGTTACGAAGATGCTCCGGTCACGATCAGTGCAACTGAGAACGCGGCTCCGGTTGTTCCTTCCGGCTTCGAGGTGAAGTATGTCCTCACGTCCGGTGCTGGTTTGGTGATCCAGGGGACGGCTGATGTAGCGTCCTTCGAAGTGGATGCGACGGGTCTGTATACGATCCATACGTTGGTCTACGATCCAACCACCCTGGACCTCGGCACGATCGTGCCTGGAGAAACCACGGGCGGCGACGTGAACGAGATCTTGATCCAAGGCGGCGGGGCCATCTGCGGAAGCTTGGACATGGTCGGCGCACCGGTGACCGTTCAGGTGTGTGCCGATTGTGATGCCGAGGCCGGCACCCTCGCAGCAGTGGAACCCAACGTATGTTTCGTAGCGCCCGAAGTCACGGTCAGCGCCACGACCAACGGCGACGCGACCGTACCTGCTGGTTTTTCCACCATTTATTTTCTCACGACAGGGCAGGACCAGGTGATCGAAGGAGGTTCATTCTCAGGACCCTCCTTCACAGTGTCGTCCATTGGCCAGTACTCCATCCTAACATTGGTATATGACCCGACCACATTGGATCTGGGGTCCTTGGTCTTCGGCGAGTCGACTGCGGGTGAAGTGAATGCTCTGCTGATCCAAGGCGGAGGCACGATCTGTGGGAGCTTGGATATGGACGGCGCGCAGGTAACGGTCGAGGTTTGTGGGGACTGTGATGCAGATGCCGGCTCGCTCACGGCCGATGCGTCGTTGGTCTGCTACGGGGGAGATCCGGTCATGGTCAGCGCGACAACGAACGGGACGCCGGTGGTGCCTGTCGGTTTCGAGGTTGCATACGTCCTCACGTCCGGGACCGATCTGGTGATCGTAGCGACAGGTGCCGAAGCTTCCTTCGAAGTGGATGCAACCGGCCTGTACACGATCCACACACTGGTCCATGATCCAGCTACACTGGACCTTGGCACGATCGTGCTCGGTGAAACCACCGGCGGTGATGTGAACGCACTGTTGATCCAAGGTGGCGGTACGATCTGCGGAAGCCTGGATGTGACCGGTGCCCCGGTGACCGTTGAGGTATGCACCGGTTGTGATGCGGCCGCGGGCACCCTGGTAGCGATGTCGTCCACGGTGTGCTTCATCGCGCCGGAAGTAATGATAAGCGCCTCGGCGAATGGCGATGCAGTGGTCCCGGAGGGTTTCATCACGGTGTACTTGCTCACCTCGGGTCAGGACCTGGTGATCGTGGGTGAGGCTGCCACACCATCGTTCCCGGTCACGGGAACGGGGGCGTACACGATCCATACCTTGGTCTATGATCCAACAACACTGGATCTGGGCGAAGTGGAGTTGGGCGTGACCACCGCCAATGAAGTGGAAGAAATATTGATCCAAGGTGGGGGCACGATCTGCGCCAGTCTGGACATGGCAGGTGCGCCGGTGTCGGTGATCGACTGTCGCCCCGATAACGATGACTGCGGCAATGCGATCGAGGTCCCGATAAACGCCGAAGGGAACTGCCCTGCCGGTGCCATCATCGGGGACAACTCCTATGCGACGGAAGAAGTGGAGAACGTCCCAGGGTGTGATTTCACGGATGTGTATTACGCCGATGTGTGGTACACCTTCAACAGTGGCTCCAATACCGAAGTAACGGTCGATCTCGATCCCATGGAAATGGAGGACTGGGGCATTACCGTGAGCGATGGGTGTTCAGCCGGAACGGAGATCTTCTGCGAGTTCGGGATGATGGAGCCGGTGGTGCTCACGACCACGGAGAACACGACGTATTGGGTGCGCGTGGTGAGCAATTTGGAGTTCGGGGAGGGCGGTGAGTTCGCGCTCTGCCTCAGCGGCAGCTCACCCACTTTCGTGTGTGATGGTGGTGAGGTGTCCACCATGGACGGTGAAACGACGGTCGATGTTTGCCAGAACGGCGATGCCGACGTGATCGACTTCATCACCACCAGTACATCAGCGGAGAACTACAGCTTCCTGGTGACCGACGAGAGCAATGTGATCGTTACGCTCATGAGCGGGAATTCGCTTGACTTCAATGCGATCGCTTTGGGCACTTACCGCGTATGGGGTATTTCCTACAACGGCGACCTGGAAGGGGCTGATCCCGGCTCCCCGGCCACGGAGATCACCAGCACGGGCGATTGCCTGGAATTGAGCGGCAATTTCGTTTTGGTGAACGTGGAGGTCTGCAGCGGCATAGGGACGAACGGGACCGATACATGGAGCATCTACCCGAACCCGGCCAATGGGGCCTTCAACGTACGCTTCGTGGAAGGCGATGGCATCGCAATGATCGAGATCATCGATATGGACGGCCGCCTCGTACTTCAGGAATCGGCGTCCGTGACCAACGGACAAGTGATCACGGTAGGCACCGCTGGTCGTGTCTCCACAGGGGTGTACACCGTACGTCTTTCCTCCGGGAATGGGGTGAAGAATATTCGACTTGTGGTCCAGTAAGGACCGGAACTACTTGGGAAGGGGCGGGAGTGATCCCGCCCTTTTTCGTGCGTACGGGGCCGCGAACCTCCGGCATAGGAAAGCCGTACAACCGGCAAACCCTCCCGGCCATGCGCCACATGCTCTCCCTGGTCGCCCCGTTCGTCCTCCTTTGCGCCACCTCGACCGTGCAAGCCCAGGATGTACTGGTCCTGCCTATCAACGGCCGCGTCTCCGATGGTGAGCGGAAGCTGGAAGGCTGTGACATCCTCACCTACAAAGGCAACGACCTGGTGGGCAAACAGACCACTACGGGCAACGGCCGCTTCGGTATGGTGCTGGGACTTGGTGAAGAGTTCGCCATCGAATTCCGCAAGGAAGGCTACTTGCCCAAACGCGTACTCGTGGATACCCGGGGGGATCTACCCAAGGACCTGGTGGATATCGCTCCGATCGAAATGGCCATGAGCATGCTTCCATCGTCGAAGTATGAAGGTGCCGATACCGATGTGCTGGATTTCCCGTTCGCCATCGTGCGTTACGATCGCGGGGCCAGGGCCTTCATACAGGACCAGCAGTACACGGTGGATATGATGCGCACCAACGGAGCCTTGTTGCTCATGTCCGGCCGTTCGGGCAAGGATTGAGGGATCCGCCCGTACCCTCTAACTTCGGAGCGCATCAAGCCGTGCGCCATGTCCATCCGAAGACCCTTCAATTTACGCCAGTGGATCGCGGACAACCGCGACCTGCTTAAGCCGCCAGTCGGCAACAAGAACCTGTATGCGGATGCCGGCGACTACATCGTGATGGTGGTCGGTGGCCCCAATGCCCGCAATGACTACCACTGGAACGAGACCGAGGAGTTGTTCTACCAGGTGGAAGGCGACATCGAGGTCGGCATCCAGGAGAACGGCAAGGCGGTGACGATCCCGATCAAGGAGGGGGAGATGTTCCTGTTGCCTTCACGTACGCCGCACCAACCGAGACGCGGCGCCGGTACCGTGGGGCTTGTGATCGAAGTGAAACGCGATGATCGTGAACTGGAGGACGGCCTGCAGTGGTATTGCGAGAAGTGCAACACCAAACTGCACGAGTACAAGTTCGTGCTGCACAACATCGAGAAGGATTTCCTGCCGCGATTCCGTGAGTTCTATGGGAATGAAGCCTACCGCACGTGCAAGAACTGCGGTCATGTGATGGAAGTGGATCCGCGCTTCGTGTAAGGCGACACCATGGCCGAGCTCTTCTCGATCGACATCCACACGCACATCCTGCCCGAGCACATCCCGGATTTTGGGAGGCGCTACGGGTATCGCGGCTTCATCCACCTGGACCATCATCGTCCCGGCTGTGCGCGGATGATGATGGATGACAAGTTCTTCCGGGAAGTGCAGGCCAACTGCTGGGACCCCGAAGTGCGCATCGGTGAATGTGATCTGCACCGTGTACATGTACAGGTGCTCAGCACCGTGCCGGTCATGTTCAGTTACTGGGCCAAACCGAACGACACATTGGACCTCTCCATGTTCCTGAACGATCACATCGCCGGGATCGTGCAGCGCTGGCCGACCCGCTTCGTTGGCTTGGGGACGATCCCCATGCAGGAACCCGAGCTCGCGATCAAGGAACTGGAGCGATGCAAACGCATTGGCATGTCAGGTGTGCAGATCGGCACGCACATCAACGGGACCAATCTGGGTGAGCCCCGCCTACTTCAGATCTTCCAAGCCTGCGAGGAACTGGACATGGCGGTTTTCGTGCACCCTTGGGACATGATGGGAGCCGACCGCATGGACAAGTACTGGATGTCCTGGCTTGTCGGCATGCCGGTGGAGACGACCACGGCGATCACGTCGATGATCTTCAGTGGCCTGTTCGAGAAACTGCCGAAGCTCCGCGTCGCGTTTGCGCATGGGGGCGGATCCTTCCCGGCCACGATCGGTCGTATCGAACATGGTTTCATCATGCGCCCGGATCTCTGCGCCGTGGACAACAACGTGAACCCGCGTAAGTACTTCGGACGTTTCTGGATCGATGCGCTCGTGCATGATCCTGCAATGCTGAAGCTCGTTGTGGACCAGATGGGGCCGTCGCGTGTGGCGATGGGCACGGACTATCCGTTCCCCCTGGGCGAGCTTGTACCCGGCGAGTTGATCAACGGCATGCCGTACGATATGGCCACCAAGGAGATGTTGTTGAGCGGAGCCGCCTTGCAATGGTTGGGCACGGAACGGGAACGCTTCCGCTGATGGGTCGTGCCGGGGCCTAACGGACCAGGTTGACGTGCCCGTACAAGGTGCGCTTCTTGCCGATGAGCTCCTCCACGTCGATCCGCCACACATAGGTGTCGATAGGCGACTGTTGGCCGCCATAGGTGCCATCCCATTTGGCATCCAGGGAGCCGCCGGTCCAGATCAATTCCCCCCATCGGTTGAAGACCATCATGGTCAAGGTCTTGATCTCCTTGCCCCAGGCCCCGAACACGTCATTGACATCATCGCCGTTCGGGCTGAAGGTGTTGGGGACGAACAGCGATCCGTTCAGGATCACGGTCACCGCATCCTGCACCTTGCATCCGTTGGCATCGGTGAGCGTCACCGTGTAGATCGTCGTTTCCAAGGGCTTCGCTATCGGGGCGTCACATTCCGAACAAGAGAGCGAAAAGGGTGGTTCCCAAACAAATGTTCCTTGACCGGTCGCCGCCAGCTGGACCTCGTCACCGAAGTCGATCGCTCTATCGTTGCCGGCCGAAACGAAGGGGACAGGATGTGTGCCGAGTACGAGCGTAGCACTGGCAACACAACCGAACGCATCCGTGGTGGTAACGGTGTAAGTCGCAGGCCCTGTCACCCTTGCTGTGGGCGACTGTCCATTGGGGTCGTTCAACCCTTGGGCCGGGCTCCATTCGAAGGTTACGCCACCGGAGGCGCCCAACAGGACCGGCTCATTCGGACATACCACGGAGTCAGGCCAGGCATCAGCGTGTGGCGAGATGACATCCACGAAGGCCGAATCACGGATCGCGCCACAAACGTTCGTGACAAGCACCACATAGAGGTTCGGTGCGCTCGGTGTTACGATAGGGTCGCGCACCGTCGGATCGGTCAATCCTGCCGTCGATTCCCACGCATAGGTGTCGGCCTCCGGGGCGATCAATTGCACGGAGCTCCCCGTACACACCACAGTATCATCGAGCATCGGCTCAGGCGTTCCGGTGATCACCGCGATCTCCACGGTATCGGAAGAGATGCATCCCTCCGGTGTGGTGATCTCCACGATATACGTGGTCGTATCCGTCGGTGTCGCCGTCGGTGTCGCACTGGTTAGGTCCGACAGTGACGGGTCCTCGTTCCACGCATACGTCCCCCCACCTGTGGCGGTCAACTCCGCGCTCTGTCCCAGGCATAGTTGCATATCATCTCCAGCGGACCCTTGCGGTAGACTGAGGTCGATCAGCACATCGGTGGTATCGCTGCCGCATTGGGTCGTGACCACCACGGACCACTCGCCCGATGCGGTCGGGGTCAGTGTTGGATCGGCGATCGTCGGGTCATCCAGATCGGTCGTGGGTATCCACTCATAGGTATCACCACCGGAAGCCTGCAGTTGTACGCTCAGGCCCACGCACAACGGAGGCACGGGATCGATCTGTGCTTCCGGAGGGGGAAGGGTGATCACTTCCAAGCTCGCCGTGTCAGGTGCATAGCAACCGGAGTTGTCGGAGAGGATCATCGTCACGGTGAACGTATCCACCGTGGTATAGGTCACCAACGGCTCTGCTTCGTTTGAGGAAGTGCCATCGCCGAAATCCCAGTCGTACGTATTGCCGCCGGTGCTGCTATTGAGGAACTGTGCCGAACCCGGCGTGCAAAGGACGTTGGGTCCATCGATGCTGATGATCGCGATGGAGCGCGCAAGATCGAACTTCAACACCCCGAGGTTACAACCGGTCGTCGCATTGTTGGTGTTGCTCCATGCACCGGGCGTGGTCGGGAAATCACTGTTACCATGGCAGCCCGCACAAACGGCTTGGTATACGTTCCCGTTCTTGTCGAACCGGCTCGTTCCGCCATCCACGTGCTCGGCACTGATGCCTCCGCCGAAGAATGTCGCATAGTTCAAAGCGATCGCTTCCGGTTCCAGGAGCATCAGGTAGAGATCGTTACCGTCCGTATCCGATTGGAAGGCATCCGCGGTCACTTCAAGACCGGTGGTGGTACTGTTGCTATTCCCGGCATTGCTGTTCACCACCCCACCCCAGCCACTGAAATAGATCTGTCCGCAATCGCTCACGAGGAAGGCGGTGGGGGATAGGTCCTGATCGAATGAACCGTTCCCGAACCGGGTGCTCCACAACGATGTGCTCAGTGCATGATCGAGCTTGTGGATGAATTGCGAGCTACCCGGATTGGTATACTTCCCCGGGGTCACGGGGTAGTTGCCGCGGGTCTGGCCGACGACGAACACCTCATCGGCCGTATTCAACTGCACGAAGTAGCACTGGTCGTACGCAGCAGTACCCAAGTAGGTGGAGCCGGACAAGGTCCCGTCAAGGCCATAGCGCATGATGAAACCATCCGTCGTTCCACTGAAATTCCCTTGGAACGGGGTGCCCGTCATGGGCAGGTCGGAACTGGCGGTCCCACCGGCCACGAAGAGTTCTCCGTCGCTGTCCATCTGTACGCCATATGCCGCATCCGCACCCTGCCCACCGATGTAAGTGCTCCAAAGGACCGTGCTAAGGGAGGGATCGAGACGGAAACAATAGCCATCCTGCGACCCTCCGCCATATGCACTTTGGGGTCCCCCGACAACGGGTAGTCCCGGACTTGAGGTGTTACTGGCCACTACCGGGTTCCCGGCGACGTCCATGATGATCTCGCCCCGGAACGAATCGCCATAGTTGTGGGCAAGCGCAGGCGCGTTGTTGATGCCATCGTTCCCGCTATCACCCAGGTAGGTGCAGCCCAGCAGGGAAGTAGCTGTATTGTTCAGGTGCGCTACGAACATATCCGTGCCGAAGGGCTGGTCGTAACCGTAACCGATGATGAAGGTGAGCGCAGGTCCACCCCCGAACGTGTTGTCCAGGCAACCGGCTGTTGTGGGCAGGTCCGAAGAACCCGTGCTGCCGAAGACATAGAGTTCATCGTTCTCGTTCACCACCATGCTGTGCGGCGATTCGTTGCCGCTGCCACCGATGTAGGTGCTCCACACCAAACTGGTCCCGTCAGGAGTGAACTTCGAGACCCCGACATCGATAGTGCCTCCGCTGAAGGAGGCATCAAGCACGCCGAGTGTCGTGGGATATCCGATACCGAATACGATGCCACCGCCGTACAAGTGCCCCGCTACATCATAGGTGGCGGTGAACCCGAAGTTGTCCGCATTGCTACCGCTAAAGCTGGCGAAGGTGAGGGTCGGGTCAATGGTGAGGGGCAGATCACTTCGGGCCTTCACATCGAATGTGACCGTATTGCCCTGCAGTCGGTACGCTGAGGGTACTGGCAGACGCTGGTTGTCGATCCCGTCGAAGAAGGAGGACCATGAAACGGGGGGCTCTTCAACCACGTTGCCGGCGCTGGTCTTTACGATGAGCGCGCCATCCTTCAGCGAAAGGCCATCATGCCCTTCGTACCGGAAACGGACCTGGGACGGATCCGCGCCCGGTGAAACGATCAACTCGTACTTCAGGCCTGTTCGTCCATCCAGCCGAAGGTCGATGCCTGGCCAGACCTCCTTCAACACCACTTCCCCGAAAATGCCGCATCCCGTTCCCCAGCGCGCGGGGTCATTGCCCAAAAAGAAGTTCTCATAGTGCTCCTGCCTCAACCCACCGACCGAGCCGGAGGCATGCCCTCCTTCGAAATGGACCCGGAACGCATGGGAGACCAAGGGGTCCTGGACATGGCTGACCTCCGCCTCGCCGTGGTGGTGCGCAGCGCCACCCGTTTGTAGCACGTAGGTGAACGCTTCCCGTTCCACGAACAGCGCGCCGTTGGGCAACATTACGCGGTACAGCACGGAGGCGGGCCACTGTCCCTTGTTCTCCGTAAAGGCCGCACGTGGAGCGGCCCCTTGCGCCAGCGAGGCGACGAGCAAGAGAAGGAGGGACCAGAGCGAACGCACGACGAAGGGTCTTGGCCATGCCAAGTTACCCCGAAAAGACAGCCCGTCCGACCCAAAGGTTGCTTGGTTCGGCAGGAAAGACGACCAGCCGGGAAAACCCCTTCCCGAAGCCCGGTCCGTACCTTCGCCTCGCCGAAAACGCCGCAGGAGGGGCAAGCTGTTCCACCCCCGCCAACCCGGCCGCACGGGAACCCTTTGAGCGACGCGATCAAGCACGAGTGTGGCATAGCCCTGATCCGCCTCCGGAAACCCCTGTCATTCTATCAGGAGCGTTATGGCACTTCGCTCTACGCGCTCCACAAGTTGTACCTCCTCATGGAGAAGCAACACAACCGGGGCCAGGATGGGGCGGGAGTGGCCACGATCAAGCTGGACCCCTCGCCGGGCCTCAACTACATCGACCGCGACCGTAGCACCGATAAGCAAGCGATCCAGAAGATCTTCGGTCGTATCCACAAGGGATACGAGGAAGCTCTCAAGACCGATCCCGCTGCGGTAAGGGACACCGACCTGCTGAAGAAGAGCATGCCCTTCCTGGGCGAAGTGCTGCTGGGCCACTTGCGTTACGCCACGTTCGGCAAGGACGGGGAGGAGAACTGCCACCCGCGCCGCCGGTTGAACAATTGGATGACCCGCAACCTGGTCGTTGCCGGCAACTTCAACATGACAAACGTGGACGAGCTCTTCGACCTGCTCGTCTCCATCGGCCAGCATCCGAAGGAGCGGAGCGATACCATGACGGTCCTGGAGAAGATCGGCCACTTCCTGGACGTGGAGAACGATCGGCTCACGCAGATCCATCGCCAACTGGGGTATTCGGAGAAGCAGATCACGCAGGTGATCGCGGAGAAGCTGGACGTGAAGCAGATCCTGGTGAACAGCGCCATGGATTTCGACGGCGGTTACGCGTTGGCCGGAATGATCGGCCATGGCGACGCCTTCGTCCTGCGTGATCCTGCGGGCATTCGTCCGGCCTTCTACTACGCGGACGATGAAGTGGTGGTGGTCGCAAGCGAACGACCTGCGATCCAGACCGCCTTCCACGTGGCCACCGATGCCGTGCGTGAGCTGACGCCGGGCTGTGCGTTGATCATCCGCAAGGATGGATGGTACAGCGAGGAACGCGTGCGCGAGCCGTTGGAAAAGCGCGCCTGCAGTTTCGAGCGTATCTACTTCAGCCGGGGAAGTGACCGGGACGTGTACCGCGAGCGCATCGCCTTGGGTCGTTCGGTGTGTCCGGCGATCCTCGATGCTGTGGACCATGACCTGGAGAACACCGTCTTCAGCTTCATTCCCAACACCGCTGAAGTAGCGTGCTACGGGATGCTGAAGGAGATGGATGCGGAACTGGACCGGGTGAAGGAGCGGCGCATCCTGGAACTGGGTGCGAACCCGGACCCATTGGAACTACGGGCCATTCTCGCGACCAGGCCCCGGTTGGAAAAGGTCGCCATCAAGGATGCCAAGTTGCGCACCTTCATCACCGCCGATGATGCGCGCGAGGATCTCGTGGCGCACGTCTATGACATCACATACGGCACCGTGCGCCCTGGTGTGGACAACCTGGTGGTGATCGACGACAGCATCGTGCGGGGTACCACGTTGCAACAGAGCATCCTGAAAATGCTCGACCGCCTGGAGCCGAAGAAGATCGTCGTTGTGAGCAGTGCACCACAGATACGCTACCCCGATTGCTATGGCATCGACATGGCCAAGATGGGCGACCTTGCCGCTTTCCGTGCAGCGATCGCGTTGTTGAAGGAGACGAAGCAGGAGAACGTCATCGACGATGTGTACGACCGCGCCGTTGCAATGGTCGGCCGCCCGTTCACCGAACAGGAGAACGTGGTGAAGGATATCTATCGGCCGTTCACGCCACAGCAGGTCAGTGACAAGATCGCGGAGATGCTGACGCCCGAGGGCATCCGTGCCGAAGTGAAGCTCGTGTTCCAGAGCATCGAGGGATTGTCCGCCGCATGCCCGGACCATACCGGTGATTGGTACTTCACCGGAAACTACCCGACACCGGGAGGCAACCGTGTGGTGAACCGGGCTTTCATCAACTACCGCGAAGGCAAGAACGTTCGCGCTTATTGAGCGGGCGTATCCACCATGCGGCCTTGTTTGCGCAAGCGCCGGAATATGCGCGGCTTGCCGAGGAGTTGCACACCGGGGGCGATGATCACACGGGATCCCCCATCGACTTTGAGCAGGGACTTCTTCCCCAAAAGAAGCGCACTGCCCGGCAATAGCTCCATCGTACTTCCGCGGGTCAGTTCGATGACCGCCTTGTCCTCCAGGAGGATCGACGCACCGGGCATCACCCGGAACCAGGACGGGTCGCTGAACCAGGGTCCGCCTTTGCCATTGTCCGGCTCGGTCATGCGCGTCGGGGTGCGTGAACGGTCCACAAGCAATCTCTTACCACTTGCGATGGTGAGCGCGTGACCATCGGTCCCGCGTACCGGATGGAGGACGATGGTATCCGAACACCAGCGCTGATCGGCCTCCATGCGTGTATCGTTGTTGCGAACCCGCACCAAGGCGGCACCATCGGCGCTCATGTTCAACAATTCCACACTGATCCCGTTGAGGTGTGACGTGCGTACGTTCGGGACACCGCGACCGTGTTTTTCGCGATCGTTCGTACTGATCAACGTGAGCATGTTGGTGGTCGACGGATTCGTACACATGCCCAGTTTCCGGTTGCCGTTCATGCGGAAGGCATGCTCAGGACGGCCTGCGAAAGTCACCGGGGCCATGGGCTGCCCGTGTTCGATCCGCGCTCCCGGCACCCAATGCTCGCCATGCTGCAATTGGCCGTCGTTGTTCCTGTCATGCAGTGGCAGTTCCTGTTCATGGTTCCCTGTCAACGGGTTCGCCAGATGTGGGGCGTGCAGGTAGGGGAGCAGGGTCCCGTTGAACAGGCATTGTTCGCGCAGGGTATCACCGCGAAGCTCCATATCGAAGTTCCCATTGGCCAGCACGGGGCGCAGGTAATCGGCACGGCCGCCATAGATCGACTTCCCTTCCTTCTCTTCGCGGCCCACCTGCATGGTCATGAACAAGCCGGGTTCGATCGGTGCGATGCACGTAGCCGAGGCCTCCCATTGGAACCGGTCGGTCGGACTGCCGTTGCGGTGGTAGCCTTGGTGGTTCTCCACCCATAGCCATTGTGGTTGTTGATCTGCCGCGATATACGGCATGCTGATCCGGAGCGCATCTCCGCTGGGAACGAAATCACGCAGGATGAACACGCCTGTATCGCCGTTGATCGGGTCCAGGTCACCATTCACTTCGCCACCACCGGTGTCATGTGCACGAATGCGATGGGTGGCCCCATCGGGCTTCCAGTTCAAACGGTCCCGGTCCCAGGCACAACAGGTCAGGAGGCTGCTACCATTGGCCCCCATCATGCTCCAGCCGCCTTGCAGGTTCACGAAGTTGCTCTCGAACTGTGCGGCATTACCACCCCCACTGTGGAAGTTGTTGCCGCCGAGCAGCAGGTGGTTGAACTCATGCTTCAAGATCTTGAACGGAAGCGAGTTCCCACCCCCGAAGCGGGACTGCGTGTCGCTCTCGTGACCGAACAATTTGCCGGGACTTCCGGGATCGGTGCTGCCGGTCCCATGCCGCAGGTTGCTGTTGCGTGTGATCACCATCACGTGATCGTAGGAGTGCGGGTCATCGGCACCCGCCTCTTTCGGTTGCCCGGGTTTGCCACCCTCCTTCCATAGGTCGAAGTCCGCGATGGTCAACCCATTGTGCGTGCGCAACGTGCCGCGTTTGCTGGCTTCCTTGACCGCGTAGGTCCCTATGCTATGGGCTTGATGTACACCGGGATACTCGCTCTCCTTCAGGGTGATGATCTCGTCGAAATAGTCCCCTAGTACGGTGTAGTGTCCCAAGCTGATGTCCTGGTAGTAACGTGACACCTCGGCTTTCTGCACGGGCAAGGGGAAGGGATCGAACACCTCGTCCTTCCACTTTGGCAATTGACGCTTCTCCCAATGCTGGGCGCCATCGGGTTGCGGGTCTTTTTCCGGTGTCACGTCGAAATCCACTTCAACGAAGAGCACGAGGATGCGGATCGTGCCGCTCGGCGATAGGTACCAGCCGTTCTCACTGTATTGCAATGGCTTGTCCTGTGCGAGAAGCGGGAGAAGAGCGCACTGGAGAAGGAAGAGCGAAAGGGACCGAAGCACAGGCATGCATCGAAGGTAGCGGCAATGGCGATCCGGGCTTGGATCTGGAACGCACCGATCATTTGGTGCTTTGTCCAACAGCAGGGTGCGACGGCGCGTCGAGCATCGGGCTTTTCGCCGCGGATGTCACTCCGGACTTGCACCGGGGCCAAGCACGGACTTGGGCGCTTTGTAGAGCGGCACGGTGCTGCACGGCTCGCCGAACATGAGGCTCTTCACCACGGGCAGCAGTTTCGCGCTCAACTCCACATAGGCGTTGAGCGGCACAGGCAATTTGCTGCAGCCCTTCACCACCACGCGGGCGCTACGGTAAGGCTCAACGTCCAGTTGTTGCACGAAGCGCGTGAAGACCGCGCGCTCCAGGCTATCCGCGTCACCCTGGGTTACGAACGCTGCAAAGGGTTGAAGGTGCGTCGCAACGAGCATGTAGGCCCAAGTGGGAATGATCGCATCCGCCGAACAATGCACAGAAACGAATTTGCCTTTGTACTGTGACCAATCATGCGCTTTCATGAACGTCCGCAAGTCATCCTCTTTCAAGGCGACCTCCTCCCACAACACCGGCTTCAGGTCAAAGACCACGCGATCACCAGCCGGGTACATCTCCTCAAGGTCGAGGGTGATGATGCCGGAGGAGGCGACTTTGTTGATGATAGGGCTTTCGCTCATGAACCCGGTTGCGTGTTGATGGGTAACGCGTTGCGTGTCAGATCCTGTTCATTTCTTCTATGCTACTCCGAACCTCCGTGGTGAACACAATTACATGAACCCCAGCTCCAACTGCGCCGCCTCGCTCATCATCGTGCGGTCCCAGGGCGGCTCGAAGGTGATCTCCACCTTGGCGCTCTTCACGCCCTGCACACCGGCCACTTTCTGCTCCACCTCGCCGGGCAAGGTCCCCGCCACCGGGCACGCCGGACTGGTCAGGGTCATCTTGATGTACACGCTGGCATCGTCGTGGATCACCACATCGTAGATCAGCCCCAGCTCGTAGATGTCCACCGGGATCTCCGGGTCGTACACCGCCTTGAGGGCATTGATGATGCTCTCCTCGAGGGCTTTCTTTTCGTCGGGGGTCATGAAGGGGTGCCGGAGGTAAGGGCATGTTGTCCTATGCCCGATGTCTTATGCATGAAGGCATTGCATAAGACATCCGACATAGGACAGTCGCAACACCAGAACGAAGTGACGGCGTAGCGGCTCATGATGCGTTCGTTGAGGAGGAAAAGGCCACCGCGTATCTCTTCATCTGGTCGAGCATCGCCACCAATCCATTGCTGCGGTTCGGGCTCAGGTGTGCACGCAGGCCGATCTGGTCGATGAACTCCGTGGAGGCCCCGATGATCTCCTGCGGCGTGCGGTCGTTGTACACGCGCACCAGCAGCGCCACGATACCCTTGGTGATCATGGCGTCGCTGTCCGCGGTGAAGTGGATGTTGCCGTTCTGAGGTGCAGCGTGCAGCCACACCCGGCTCTGGCAGCCGCGCACCAGGTTGTCGTCGGTCTTGTGCTCCGGCGCGATCAGCGGCAGGTCCTTGCCCAGCTCGATCAAGTGCTCATAGCGGTCCTGCCAGTCGCTGAACATGGCGAACTCGGAGACGAGTTCTTGTTGGGTTTGGGTGAGTTGACTACTCGGCATCGTCGGATTCTCTTTTGGACACGACATCCAGCAGTTCTTGTACGCGACGTTCGGCTTCGGCTAGTTCGATCCCATTGTAGTAGTCTCGAACAAAGGGATGGTCGAAGTCATGATGCGGCTCAACAGAGGGACGCAGGTTCCCTTTCTGTGTGGTCACATTCATCGGGATGGACAGGGTGCTATCGTACCCGGGGATCTCGTTGCACAGCCAACCGAAGTAGTGAACAATGTCCGCATTCTCATTCCCATACTTACCGGCATAGTCCATGAATTTCTCTTTGCTGAGGGACACCCATAGACCATAGTTCAATCCCTCACAACGACCATTGACCTTCTGAGTGAGTGACGCTCGAATGAAGTGGTCGGTTTGGTTCGGATGCTTGATAACACAGAAATCTGTATCAAGTGCAGCGAGCGCTTGCCTATCCTCCAAAGTCAACACATTGTATTGAAAGGGTGAATCCCACGCCAGGGCAGGCCATTCATCATGCTCTTGACCGCAGATGGAGCACTTGTATTTCGTCGAGCCTTCCATTGTATCACCTCAGCATCTTCACCGCCTTCCTCGTCGCCCCCACCATCACCTCCACCTCCTCCACCGTATTGAAACAGGCGAAGCTCGCCCGTGTGGTCCCGCTCACACTGAAGCGCTCCATCAGCGGTTGGGTGCAGTGGTGGCCTGTGCGCACAGCGATGCCCTGTTGGTCGAGCAAGGTGCCGAGGTCGTAGTGGTGTACACCTTCAATGACGAAGCTGATCACGCCCACTTTGTTCTTCGCCGTACCGATGATGCGCAGACCATCGACGGTGAGCAGCTCCTTGGTGGCGTGCTCCAGCAGGATATGCTCATGCGCGGCCATGGAGGCCTTGTCGTAATCCTCCATCCAACGGATGGCCTCACCCAGCCCGATGATACCGGCGATGTGCGGCGTGCCCGCCTCGAACTTGAAGGGCAGCTTGGCGTAGGTCGTCTTCTCGAAGGTGACCGTGTCGATCATCTCGCCGCCGCCCTGCCAGGGAGGCATGCGCTCTAGCAGCTCCTCGCGCCCATAGAGCACGCCTGTTCCCGTGGGACCGTAGGCCTTGTGCCCGCTGAAGGCGTAGAGGTCACAGCCGAGGTCCTGTACATCGATGTCCAAGTGCGCGATCGCTTGCGCTCCATCCACCACGGTGATGATGCCTAGCTTCTTCGCCTCGGCAATCAGCTTCTTCACGGGGTTGATGGTGCCCAGCGTGTTGCTCACATGACTGATAGCCAGAATTCGCGTGCGCTCAGCGGAGAATGACGTTGCGCTATCCGTTGCGTCGCTGCGTCGTTGCGGTTTCAAATCCCATTCACCGCTATCCGTCACCGGAATCACCTTCAGTTTCGCCCCGTGCCGCTCGCAGGCCATCTGCCAGGGAACGATGTTCGCGTGGTGCTCCATGCCGGAGATGAGCACTTCATCACCCTTCTTCAACAGCAGCTGCCCCAGGCTGAAGGCTGCGAGGTTCATGCTCGCCGTGGTGCCGCTGGTGAAGATCACCTCGTGCACGTGCTTCGCGTTGATGTGCCTGCGGATGATCTCCCGTGCTGCTTCCTGCGCTTCGGTAGCCTTGGTGCTGAGCGTGTGCACGCCGCGGTGCACATTGGCATTGATCGTGGCGTAGTAGGCGCTCTCGGCCTTGATCACACGGCGTGGCTTCTGGCTGGTCGCTGCGTTGTCGAAGTACACCAGCGGCTTGCCATGGATCAGCTCCTTCAGGATGGGGAACTGCGCGCGGATCTCCTCCACGCTGAACGCGTTGGTGACCGGTGCAGCCTTGGTGCTCACAACTGGGCGAGTTTATTATCGATGATCGCTGTCAGCACCGCCTTCCACTCCTCGTTCTGCACGCGCTCCACCACTTCCGTGATGAAGGCATGGGCCATCAGCTTGTGCGCCTCGGCCTCGCTCACTCCGCGGCTGCGCAGGTAGAAGAGGCCCTTCTCGTCCAGGCGACCGATGGTGCACCCGTGGCTGCACTTCACATCGTCGGCGTAGATCTCCAGCTCAGGCTTGGTGTACACCTTGGCATCGTCGCCCAGTAGGATGTTGGCGTTGCTCTGGTAGGCACGGGTGCGCTGGGCATCCTGCTTCACGTACACCTTGCCGTTGAACACGCTGGTGCCCTTGCCCGACACAAGACCCTTGTAGAGCTCGTCGCTGGTGCAGTCGGGCACATCGTGACCGATGTAGGTATGGTTGTCGCAGTGCGTGGTGCCGTTCAGCAGGTAAACGCCGTTCAGCTCGGCATGCGCTTCCGGGCCGGCCAGCGACACCTTCACTTCATTGCGGATCAGTGCGCCATCCAGCGTCGTGGTGCTGATACCGAAGTGGCCTTTCGTCGCCACGCGCACGCCTTCGAAGCTGATGTTCGCCGGGCCGTTGACCTCGTGCTGCAGCTTGTGGATCGTGAGGCGGGCGCCTTCGCCCACCAAGCACTCGCGCACGGTGTTCACGAAGGCCTCGGGCGCATCCGTCGCAATGTGCTCGATGATCAACTCCGCTTCGGCGCCTTCGTGCAGCATGAGTAGGTCACGCGGTTGGATCAGCTGGCGCGCCGACGTGGTCACATGCAGCACATGGATCGGCTTCTCCACCTTCACGCCCTTGGTCACCAACAGGATCAGGCCGTCGGTGGGGGCTGCGGTGTTCATGGCAGTGAAGAGACGCTCGCTGGTGGTTGCCAGCGTGCCGTAGTGCTCTTTCACAGGACCGTGGGAGAGGTGGTGCGTCAGGCTGTCGACCACCATGCCTTTCTGGACCTTCAAGTCATCGCTCAGGTCAGCGCGGAAGTGGCCGTTCACGAAGACCACGCGCGTGGCCTCGAAGGGAAGGCGCGCGGGCAGTTGGGCCGTGACGTTTGCAACGGGGGCAGCATAGTTCGCGCCGAAAAGCTTGCCTACACGGGTGTACTTCCATGCTTCGGTCTTGCTGGTCGGAACGGGCAGCGCATGCACTTGGGCGAATGCCTCGGCAGCGCCTGGCCAGGTGCTTCCCTCGAGCAGCGGAAGCACGGTGGCCTTGGGGTCGGTGGCGGTCATCGTGCTCATCACGCGTGCTCCTTCACCCAGTCGTAGCCCTTCGCCTCGAGCTCCAGCGCCAGTTCCTTCGGTCCGCTCTTGATGATGCGGCCATCGGCCATCACATGCACGAAGTCGGGCACGATGTAGTCCAGCAGGCGCTGGTAGTGCGTCACCACGATGAAGGCGTTGTCCTTTGAGCGCAGCTTGTTCACGCCGCCGGCCACGATGCGCAGCGCGTCGATGTCGAGGCCGCTGTCGGTCTCGTCGAGGATGCCGAGCTTGGGTTGCAGCATCGCCATCTGGAAGATCTCGTTGCGCTTCTTCTCGCCACCGCTGAAGCCCACGTTGAGGTTGCGGTTCATGAGGTCGGCGTCCATCTCCACCAGCTTGGCGCGTTCACGGACCAGCGCGAGGAAATCCTTGCCGCCGAGTTCGGCCTCGCCGCGCGCCTTGCGGCATTCGTTCAGCGCCGTGCGCAGGAAGTTCATGTTGCTCACGCCGGGGATCTCCACCGGATACTGGAATGCGAGGAAGATGCCTTTCCAGGCGCGCTCTTCGGGGGCGAGCTCCAGCAGGTCCTCACCGAAGTAGCTCACGGAGCCTTCGGTGACCTCGTATTCCTCACGTCCTGCGAGTACGTTCGCGAGCGTGCTCTTCCCCGAGCCGTTGGGGCCCATGATGGCGTGCACCTCTCCGGGTTTGACCTCAAGGTTCAGTCCCTTGAGAATGTCCTTGCCTTCGATGCGGGCGTGGAGATTTTCGATCTTCAGCATTGCTGATCTGTTGATTGCTGATTTCTGATTGCTAATTCGCCGCTGCCGATGGCTTACGCGGGTACTTGTTGCCTTTGATGTCCGTGCTGCGCAGATAGCGCATGAAGTTGCCAATGTCCTTGCTTTCGTCCTTGCACATGTAGAAGGCCTGATCGAACTCTTCCTGAGTGATGTGTCCACGATCAAGTGCTCGATACAACTGTGACCGGGTCTCGCCGATGGAACCCTTGGAGATCGACAGGAATTGAACGAACTCCTTGGTGCCATCTCGTTCGAACCCTTCAGCGATGTTGTCCATGCAGGAGCCTGAGGAACGGTTTATCTGATCCTTCAACCCGAAGTCTTTGGCAAACCTCTCCTTCTGAGTGAGTGCCCATATCATCTTGCACAACTCGCGGGCTTTTTGCCAGATGCCGAGTTCCTCGAAGGTTGTTATCGTAGCCATCGTCGAGTTCTGATCCCTAATTGCCGATTTCTAATTGCTGATCGGTGCCGGAGTGAGCTGGTTGCAGTGTAATGGTGAGGGTTGAAGTGGCGAATCAGCAATTAGCAATCAGCAATCATCCAACGCTGCCTTCCAACGACACGGCGAGGAGCTTCTGCGCCTCGACCGCAAATTCCATCGGCAGCTGATTAAGCACCTCCTTGCAATACCCGTTCACGATCAGGCTCACGGCCTTCTCCGTTTCGATGCCACGTTGATTCAAGTAGAAGATCTGGTCCTCGCCGATCTTGCTCGTAGTGGCCTCGTGCTCCACCATGGCGCTCGGGTTCTCGCTCTCGATGTAGGGGAAGGTGTGCGCGCCGCAGCGATCGCCCAGCAACAGTGAATCACACTGGCTGAAGTTGCGTGCGCCTTTCGCGCCCTTGCCGATCTTCACCAGGCCGCGGTAGCTGTTGTTGCTGAGGCCGGCGCTGATGCCCTTGCTCACGATGGTGCTCTTCGTGCCCTTGCCGATGTGGACCATCTTGGTGCCGGTGTCGGCCTGCTGGTGGTTGTTGGTCACCGCAACGCTGTAGAACTCACCGATGCTGTTGTCGCCCTTCAGCACGCAGCTCGGGTACTTCCAGGTGATGGCGCTGCCGGTCTCCACCTGTGTCCAGCTGATCTTGCTTCGCTCGCCGAGGCAGAGGCCGCGCTTGGTGACGAAGTTGTAGATGCCGCCCTTGCCCTCCTTGTCGCCGGGGTACCAGTTCTGGACGGTGCTGTACTTGATCTCGGCGTCCTTCAACGCGACGAGTTCAACAACAGCCGCGTGCAACTGATGCTCATCGCGGATCGGTGCGGTGCAGCCTTCGAGGTAGCTCACGTACGCGCCTTCATCCGCGATCAAGAGCGTGCGCTCGAACTGGCCGGTCATGGCCTCGTTGATGCGGAAGTAGGTGCTGAGCTCCATGGGGCAGCGCACACCCGGCGGGATGTAGCAGAAGCTGCCATCGCTGAAGACAGCGCTGTTGAGCGCAGCGAAGTAGTTGTCCGTGCGCGGCACCACGCTGCCGATGTACTTCTTCACCAGCTCGGGGTGCTCGTGCACGGCCTCGCTGAAGGCACAGAAGATGATGCCCTTCTCCTTGAGCGTCTCCTTGAAGGTGGTCTTCACGCTCACGCTGTCGAACACCACATCCACCGCCACACCGGCCAGGCGCTTCTGCTCCTCGAGGGAGATGCCGAGCTTCTCGAAGGTCTTCACCAACTCGGGGTCGGCCTCGTCGAGGCTGTTGAGCTGAGGCTTCTTCTTCGGCGCGCTGTAGTAGTACGCGTTCTGGTAGTCGATCTTGGGGTAGTGGATGTGCGCCCACTCGGGCTCCTCCATCTTCTGCCACAGGCGGAAGGCTTCCAATCGCCACTCGAGCATCCATTCGGGCTCGTTCTTCTTCGCGCTGATGAAGCGCACAATGTCCTCGTTCAGGCCCTTGGGCGCCTTCTCGCTCTCGATGTCCGTGACGAAACCGTAGGCGTATTCCTTCTCGGTGACCTCGCGGAGGATATCGTCGGTGTCCTGTGCCATGAATGCTTCACCACAGAGTCACGGAGGACACAGAGAATGCGAATTCCCTGTTCGACCGTGCTGCTCGTGCGGACTTTGCCATTTTGATTTTCTCTGTGTTCTCTGTGCCTCTGTGGTGAACTCAGATCGAGAAGCTCTCCCCGCAACCGCAGGTCCGGCTGGCATTGGGGTTCACGAACTGGAAGCCCTTGCCGTTGAGGCCGCCGCTGAAGTCCAGCGTGGTACCCAGCAGGTAGAGCAGGCTCTTCTTGTCCACCACCACCTTCACGCCGTTGTCCTCGAAGACCTTGTCGCCGTCCTTCATCTGGTCGTCGAAGGTGAGGTCGTACATGAGGCCAGAACAGCCACCTCCTTTTACGCCCACCCGCACAAAGTGCTGGGGCCCACGACCTTCCATACCAAGTAGTTTGGTCACTTCGCTCTTGGCGTTCTCGCTAACGGTGATCATGGCATCTTCACCTTTTGCCTCTGGTGAAAGGGGGCTTTTCTTATTTAGAACGAATCTAAACTAGACTTCGATCACAAAGGTAGGCCTTGACGAGCAAAGAAGGAGCGAAGATGTGTGCCGCTTCTCTGGGCCATGAGCGGAAACTTGATGTCATGTCTGAAAGGACCTTCATCCTTGAAAAGCGCCGCTTGCCCGCATGGGACATAGGATAGGAGTGATCTTCCTACTTTGGTCCGGCAGTGGCGGCCATAATGGGAGTCGCTTTACTGACCAGCAATGAGCAGAATGTGGATCGTCTTGGAATTCGTGGTTGTGGCGGCCATCGTTCTTTTCGCGGTCACGGAGTTCTTCTACCCGCTTCTTGCGGGTAAGCCCTTGTTCGGTTCATTCCGCCGAAAAACTGCTGCAAGTCGACCCCAAACGTTGGATGAGGCGTTGGCAGAGGCGAAACGCAAGGCCGCAGAGGTGAAGGATGTGCAACACCGGACCGAGGAAGAACTACGTGCCGCCGAGCGTCGTCGCAATGCCGCTGATGATCTCTTGAAGTAAGGGCTGGACCAGGCCTATCCACGCATAATCATTTCACCATGAGCTCGCTGCGAAACTTGTTCATCAACTTCAAACCACGGACGGTCCTGGTCCTCGGCCTCGGTCTTTTGGCCATCGCGTTCCTTTTGCTTTCTGGCAAGTTGGTGGAGAACGTCGACAACTCGGAGATAGTGATCATCCAAAGCCCGTTCACCGGGACGGTCACCGTCTATTCGGCACCGGGACCTGTCGCGCAGAGCTTCGGCACGGCCACACATTACCGGAAATCGCATCAGTTCTGGTTCAGCAAGAAGGACGACGAGGAAGGGATCCAGGAAGATCAATCGATCAAGATCCGGTTCAACGATGGTGGCCATGGGCAGATCTCGGGATCGGTGCGTTGGTATATGCCGACGGATGAGAAGGCGATCCTGAAGTTGCACACCGATTTCGGTTCGCAGGACGCCATCGAGCAACAGCTTGTGCGACAAGTGGTTACGAAGTCCATATACATGACGGGTCCGTTGATGTCCTCCAAGGAATCGTCTGCGGAAAAGCGCAACGACCTACTCTCCTACATTGAGGACCAATGCATCAACGGCGTTTACCGCACACGGCAGGAGGAGGTGAAGATCCACGATGAATTGATGAACACGGACAAGACAGTGACCGTGGTGAAGATCATGGAACAGGGCAATGTGCCGCTCCGCCAGGAGAAATCAGCGCTCATGGCTTACAACATCAGCTTACAAGGCCTGGCGTTGAACGCCATCGACTACGATGAGGAGGTGGAACAACAGATCAAGGTGCAGCAGCAGGCGTACATGCAAGTGCAGACGGCCATCGCGAATTCGAAGAAAGCCGAGCAGGATGCGATAACGACGGAGCTCCAAGGGAAGGCCTCGGCCGCGAAGGCGAAGTGGGAACAGGAGGTGATCAAGGCACAGGCGGTCACCCAAGCACAGCAGGAGAAGGAGGTGGCCGCGCTACAAGCGGAGACCGCCCTGCTTGCTGCCCAGAAGATCAAGACGGACGCCGATGCACAGGCCTACGCGAATTCGAAGCTCGTCTCCGCAGGATTGACACCACAGGAGCGCGCGCAGTTTGAGAAGGACACCAAGATCGGTGTGGCCGAGGCGCTCGCGAAGATCACACTCCCCACCACGTTCATGGCAGGCGCGCAAAGCGGGCAGTCTTCCATGTTGGAGAGCATCCTAGGGGTGAAGCTGCTGGATCAGCGGCAGCCTTGAGGTGCTGGCCCCCGCGGTGGACCGGTCGTTGCGTGATCACGGCCATGCTGATGTCCGGTCCTGTCGTGCAGCATGATGGAGGGACACAATGAACTCCATCATGAAAGAACGGCTTTTGCTGATCCTCCTCTGGCTGGTCGCGTGCCTTGTGGTGTGGCCCTCAGGAGAGTGGCCGGTGAATGATGATTGGGCCTATGTGCGGGCCGTTGAGAATTTGAAGGCCGGCGCATTCCATTACCTTGACTGGCAGGGGATGCCACTGTTCAGTCAGATCCTATGGGGCTATCCGTTCCTGGGACTGGGTGGAGATGGTTTCGTTGCCTTGCGGATCTCGATGATGCTCCTCGCCTGTGCAGGGGCGCTCGCGCTTCATGCGCTACTGCGCTTGTACGGTGTCGGTCCTTTTGGTTCGTTCATGGGAGCAATTCTTCTCCTGTTCAACCCGGTCTACGTTCATCTCTCCATGAGCTTCATGACGGACGTATTCGCGTTGACCTTCTGCCTGGCCGCGTTCCACCGAATGGAGCGTATACGCCTGAAGGGCTATTCGCGTATTGATGCCATCATGGCCATGGTATTCCTGGTCATTGCGGTCCTGGATCGGCCTACGGCCCTCCTACTCCCTGGGGGAATGATCCTCTACGAACTTCTTTGCGGCATCCGGAACAGTGCCAACCTCCGGATGGGTATTGTCCTTTTGGCAGGAGCGGCGGTGGCGCTGATGTGGCACGATGCCTGGTTCGTTGAACGCATCGGTCGGCCGCAGAACTACGCGTTCCAATTCGGGGTGGCGCTCTTCGCGTGGGTGGACCCGGATCTGATGGCCGTTGGCAAGTTGGGATACTACCTGCTGAATTTCGCCCTCTTTGCAGGCGTTTCGCTGCTGCCGCTCACGCTTCCCCAATTCTGGAAGTGGTCCCGGAAGGAACTGCTGATCGCGGCGGTATTGATCCTCTTGGGTCAAGCGCGCATGTATTGGTCAGGGAACAACTGGCCGTTCACCGGTGATATCTGGCACGCGAAGGGTGTTGGCGCGTTGCTTTTCCCCGATCACGCATCCGCCCAGTTCGATACCTCGTGGCTCATTGGTTCGCTCATTGTCCTGGCAAGTGCGTTGTCCTTGGCGAAGTGCATCGGGCACTTCCGGTTGCTGCATCCGGCCTCGTTCATCCTGCTGGGGAGTGTCGTGCCGTTGTCGATCATCTACCTGAGCGATCGGTATTTCGTGTTCGCGCTGGCGTTCTTGATCATCCTTCTGATGCCACGGATGCCGATCACCGGGAGGGCACCCGGGATCGTTACGCTCGTAGTGTTGATGTGCTTGGTGCTTTTCAGTGTGAACGAACAGGTCTATTTCCAAGGGACCAGGAAAGGTGCCCGCGCGCTGGCCGATGGATGTGGCGCCCTGGAGCGAAAGCTGGACCTGAACGGCGGGTTCGAGTGGAACGGATACCAACGCTTCGAAATGGCCGGCTACAGGGCGGATACTCCGGAATTGTCGTGGCCCGGGACGGATCGGTTGCGCATCACACCTGCGGATCACATGCCTGGTTTCACCTGCCTGGACAGCGTTGAGGTGCATGATCTGGTCGGATTGAAGAACATTAGGATGCGGCTTTTCGAACGTGTTGGCCCCTGAACGTTCCGGCGGGGAACACGGACTGTGGCCCACTTTTGCGGCCACCGGCGATCTTTGCACGGATGACCGACAATTCCCCTCGTACCGAACTTTCCGCCCTCGGCGAATTCGGCTTGATCGAACGGCTCGCCTCGCGGATCGTCCCATCCCATGCATCGACGCTGAAAGGCATCGGTGATGATGCGGCCGTGATCGATCCACAAGGTCTTCATCAGGTCATCACCACGGATATGCTGGTGGAGGGTGTGCACTTCGATCTGGCGTATGTGCCCCTGAAGCATCTCGGCTATAAGTCCGTTGTGGTGAACTTGAGCGATGTCTACGCCATGAATGCCGAACCGAGGCAAGTGGTGGTGGCTTTGGGCTTGAGCAACCGCTTCCCGGTAGAGGCCGTGGATGAGCTCTACGAAGGACTGTTGATGGCCTGCAGGAACTACGGCGTGGACCTCGTCGGTGGCGATACCACAGCTTCACGCAGTGGGTTGGTGATCTCCATCACCGCCATCGGGGTAGCGAAGAAGGAGCACATCATCTACCGAAGCGGCGCGAAGGACAATGACCTTCTGGTGGTCAGCGGTGATCTCGGTGGTGCATACATGGGCCTCCAGGTCTTGGAGCGCGAGAAAGCGGTCTTCACGCAGACCGGTGCACAACCGGATCTCGCCGGTCACGACTACATCATCGAACGTCAGTTGAAACCCGAGGCGCGCAAGGACATCATCACCTTGTTGAAGCATCTCGACGTTCAGCCTACGGCGATGATCGACGTCAGCGATGGTCTTGCCAGTGAAGCGATGCACATCGCGCGCAGCTCCGGCCTGGGCGTCCGCATCTACGACGACAAATTACCCATCGATCCCACGACCTACCGGACCGCCCGCGATTTCGATCTCGACCCCAGCACCTGCGCACTCAACGGCGGCGAGGATTACGAACTGCTCTTCACGGTGGCGCAGGCGGACTTCGAGAAGATCAAAGGCAATCCGAGCTTGAGCGTGATCGGCCACATGACCGATGCGGCCAGCGGATACCACTTGGTGGACAAGCATGGTGGCCTGCACGAATTGCGTGCGCAAGGGTGGGATGCGTTCTTGAGGAAGGGGTAGTCGTTACGCTGCCACGCGCGTCGCACGCTCCCTGACCAGTTCCGCGAACGGTCTTCCGGTCAGCTTGCTTTCCACCCACGCGATCGGGTCCATATGATCGAACACCACATGCTCGAAGGGATCGAATTCCAGTGGTGTGATCCTCTCCAGGAACGTGGCGTAAACGCCTTGTAAAGCGGCAGGTGTGCGGGCCTTCAACACGCCCTTCACCATGGCGAGGAATCCCGGCTCGAAGCGATGGGAACGCGCACGCGTGGCGAGGAAGCGGCCCGTATTGCGCAAGGTGTACGGCACGACATCGAGCTTGTCGGCGTCGATATGCGACATCAGGTTCAGTATACGTCCGAAGCAGACGATCTCCGTACTGTCATCGATGTGGATGTCGTTGAGCAAACGCTGGCTCCAACGCAAGGCGAGGTCGGGCCTGCCTGCACCGAAGTATGCGTATGCGAGTTGGTAGTAGAATGCAGCTTTCCGCATGGGGCCCAATCGACGTCCATGTCGGGCCATACCACGCTCCACGACGGGGATCAGCTCCAAGGCCTTGTCGAACGCACCCATGCGGGAGTGTATCGTCAGTTCCAGGCTCGTGCTCGTCGCGAAGAGCTTCAGGTCAAGGTCCTCCGTTTCCGGCATGTCCCAGCGCGCGGGCAGGGAGCGGAATTCGCGTAATAAGGCGAACGCGTCCTCGAAATGTCCCATGCGGACCTTCACATAGATGAGGTTGCTCAACGTGGAGATCGCCAGATTTGGTTCCTCCAGGAATTTGGTGCGGGATCCCTCCAATGTGTCGATCGCTCGGGTCAGGTGTTCCATGCAAAGGGACATGTCACCGGTCGCGAAAGCGGCGGCACCGTGCAGGTGGTGGAAGAGGAAACGGGCGCGCGGTGTTCGCAGTCCTCCTGCATCATGCAACAATGGTCGATCGAGGATGAGCCGTACTTCCGCGAGGGCCTCCTTGCAACGCGCCTGCCCACCGCGATACAGGTTGAGCAGGATCTTGCTTTTCGCTTCCCACAACGCGTTCAGTTCCTGCTGCTCTGCCATCGCCGCCTCGGTATCCTGCAGGAGACGGCCCATCCTTTCCTTGGTCGCGAGTGCATAGTTGTTGCGTTCCAGCAAGCGTTGATCCCAACGGGCGATGGCCAGCAGCACCAGCTGTCGATCATGGGACCGGGCCAGACGTCGCGCGCTGTTCAATAGGCGTTCTGCATCTTCGTACAGGGCCTTGTCGTGCAAGACCTCCACTTGGTGCATCGATCGGGCCAATCGGGCATCGATCGATCCTTCCACATGGAAGGCCGAGAGGCTGCGCAGCACTGCATCATAGAGCCGGTGCTTGATGGTCGTGAAGTGCTTCTGCGAGCGCCGGTCGGCGAGTTGCTCCAGAAGTGCTTGTTCATCATAAGTGGTCATTGCGGCGATCGCATCGAACAGGACGTGCTGATCGCCGGATGTGCCGGGCGCGAGGCGCGCGGTGAACACCTTGAAGTATCGCTTCTCGGGTCCGGTCATGGACCGGATCAACCGATGAAGATGATCGGGTGAAGTTCCCATACGCGTGTTCCCGGAGCAGGAAACTAGCGTTGACCGTGACACGACCGTCGGATATCGCGAGGAACGGCGGCGCTCGAAAGGCCAACGGCAGGTCGATGAACGAGGAACGCCCCAGTTACGGGGCGCTCACGAGTGTTCAAGTTGTTCGGTCAACGGCGCTTCTTACGAACGCGCTCGCTATCGGAAAGGTCATCACCATCATCGCTGATGCCGGTGCCATCAGTATCGCCCCCGGTAGGTGTGGCTATCACGGGTTCGCCCAAGCCTTGTTGACCATCGGCCGCATTTTCGGACACGATAGGCTTACCCGCGTTGTCCTTCTCGTTCACTTCTTCCTGATGCGCGGATGAGCAGGGCTCCACCGGCTCTTCCTTGCTACAGGAAGTGGCCAGTAGACCGATGAGAAGCACAACAGGGAGGGCCGAACGCATGACTAAGGCGAATTACCGTCCATCAAAAGTAAGTTGTCCATCAGCTGTTTGCAAGCCCCCTTCGGACTTTTTCCAACCGTCGGTCAAGGGCAGTTCGATCGATACTTGGGTTCCCAAGCAACGGCCACTGGCCCCATCAAGGCGGTCTTCCGGCCCGGAAATTCGGATATCGGTCAATTCCAGCTTCCGTAGCACATCCGCACGGCCCTTGGTGATCTCGATACCCCGGGAGATATGGTCCCCGGACAAGCCTTCCTTGGCCTTCAGGCTGTTCTGCATGCCGATGCCATCGTCCTGGATATGCACTTGGACACGGTGGTTCGGCGCGGGGCGGACCACGATCTCCACCCGTCCGGACCCGTCCTTTGGGAGGATACCGTGCCAGATGCTGTTCTCCACATACGGCTGGAGCATCATGGCCGGTAGCCTGGCCCCGGCTATATCAACCCCTGGCTCGACCGTGATCTTGTAGTCGAACTTGTCCTTGAAGCGCATGTGCTCCAGAACAAGGTAGAGTTCCAATCGCTCCAATTCCTCGGCCAGGGTGGTGGTGTCGTTCTGGCTGGCGTCAAGATTCTTACGGATCAGTTTGGCGAAGCTGGTGAGGTACCGGCTGGCCGTGGCCCGGTCCTGTTTGTTGATGTGGTACTGGATGCTGTTCAGGGCGTTGAAGACGAAGTGGCGGTTCATGTTCGCGTTCAAGGCCTGTTGTTCCAGTTGCAGCATGCGGGAACGCAGCATCAATTGGCGGGTGCGCTCATGCCGCTGGCGTGCCATGGCCCGGTAGCGGAATACGCCATAGATGGCGCCGGATAGCACAAGGGCGCAAGCCAGGAAGAACCACCATCGTAACCAGAACGGCGGGGTGATCACGAACGTGAACGAGGTCGGCGCGCTCCATTCGCCGTTGCGCACGCTGGACGTCACCTCGAACGAATAGGTCCCTTGTGCCAGATTGCTGTAGCTGGCGAAGCGCGCATCGGTGGGTGGCAGCCAGTCCTGGTCGAAGCCCTTCAGCCGGTAGCGGTATTGCACCTGATCGGGTTCCGATAATGAAATGCCCACATAATCGAATGTGAGGTGGTTCCGGCGATAGGCGAGGTGCAGGCCCGTGGGCAATCCCTGGGCGTCCGTTCCGGTGCTCTGGTCGGACCAATCCGTGGCTTGCAGGAAAGAACGCACACCGGTGATCCTGGTCAATGGTCGAGGGACCGGAATGGAAGACGGATATCGCTTGAGATCATGGAAGACAAGGCCCCCTGCGCTACCCATCATCAAGCGCCCGCGAGGGTCCAGGAACCCGGCGTTCAGGTTGAACTCCAAACTGCGCAGTCCATCGTTCAGGGTGATGTGTTCGGGTGATCCCCGGCCATCGAGCAGGCTGTCGGGATGCATCAAGAAAAGGCCGTTGTTGGTACCGGCCCAGATGCGTCCGAGCCCGTCGGCCAAGAGCAGGTCGACATAGTTCGACCCGAAGTCAGTGGCCAGTTTGAAGGAGTGGAACGTCCCGTTCTCCATGCACGTGATCCCGTTCGCGGTACCGATCCAAAGCCGCTCCTTATCATCGTGCAAGAGACAAAGGACCGTGTTGTCGCCAAGCCCCCGCTCCTTGGTGAAGCGGGTGAACCGGTTCTTGCCGTAGCGCACAAGACCTTGTTCGGTGGCCAACCAAAGATCCCCGCTACGGTCGCGGATCATGTTCCGGATGGAGCGTCCCGGGCCATTTGCAGCTGCGGGTATCAGCTCCATTTCCCCCAGCGGCGAGATGATCGCGAGCCCTTCGCGCAGCCCGCACCACATGCTTCCATCGGGCGCTTCGTTCAAGGAGAGTACGGGCTGGTCGGCAAGCGCGATCGCAGGCGGAAGGGGCCGTACCATTCCGTTCACCAGCTGGACCAACCCGCTCGCTGTACCGAACCACAGTACCCCGTTGCGATCCCGCGCTCCGCACCAAATGGTGTTGTTGGGTAGACCATCCAGCGTGCTGACCCAAGCCATACCGTCCATGCGGCAGATGCCGTTGTCGTAGGTTCCGAGCCAGAGATCCCCTTGTGCATCGGCTGTGATGTTCATCACCAGGTCGCTGCAAAGGCCGTCCTTCAAGGTGAAGGTCACGAACCGGTCTCCCGCGTACTTGAGCACACCAGCGCCATCGGTCCCGAACCAGACATTGCCTTCGGAATCCTGGAAAGCACACGAGATGTTGTCGCTCGGCATGCCTTGGTGGATGGTGAACAAGCGAAGGCGACCGTTGTCCAGGAGGTTCACGCCGAATTTGGTACCGATCCAAAGGCGGTCCCGTTCGTCCAGCAACAAACAACGCACGTTGTTGCGCAAGAGCCCGTTCTCCTCGTCGTATTCAGTTTGCTTGCCGTCCGTGTGAATGCCATAGAGCCCGTCGATCACGGTCCCCACCCACCACGTACCATCCTTGCTTTCGGCCAGCGCATTGATGGCCTTCGGATCGGTATCACCGACCTGGACGGATCGGCAGACGCCATTCTCCCAGAGCAACAGACCGTTCCGAAGCCCGATCAGCAAACGACCATCCGACAGCGCGAGCAGCGCGCGGACGTTCGAGGCGGTATCAGCAGGATAGCCGGACAGTGGTCCGATCCCGGCACTATCGCGAACGAAGACACCTCCACCGTCCGTGCCGATGAAGATGCTCCCACGGTGGTTCCTGGCCAGCGCCAGGATCCTGGTGCCAAGGCTTTTTGCGGGCAATCGCTCCACGGTGAGGCCGTGGCCTGAAGAGCGCACCAGAGAATTCCCGCAACCGAGGAACAGGGTGCCGTCCCCATCGCGTACCATGGCACTGACCTGTGGGTCGGGTAGTCCATCGGAAAGCGCGTAGTTCATGAATTGCCGACCATCGAAACGGCTTGCACCGCCCAATGTGCCGAACCAGATATAGCCCTGCCCATCTTGTGCGATGGTGCGCACCTGGCTTTGTGCCAGACCATCCTTGGTGGAGAACTGGGAGAACGCGTGCTGTTGGGCATTCGCACAAGCGGCTCCGAAGCACAGGAGCAGCGCGGTACCAGCGACGCGTTCCGCGATGGGCACGATCCTCAGAACGTATTGATCAGTCCTAGGAAATCTGGAAGCCTGCGACGGGAAACGGGTATCAACGCCCCGGTGTCCAGGACCGCCATGTTCCCTTCCGTGCGGTTGAAGCCCTTCAGGTGCGCCAGGTTGATGATGTACGATTTGTGTACGCGGAAGAAGGTCTTCGGGTCGAGGTTCGTTTCGAAGACCCGGATGTGCTTGCTGCTCACGGAGCGTTTGCCATCCTTCAGGTGGATGGTCGTATAGCTGTCGTTCGCCTCCAAGTAGAGGATGTCCTCGTGTTTCAACAGCACCAGTCCTTCACGGCCAGGCACTGCGACGCGCGAACTCAGCGGTGAAGCAGGGTCCTTCATCAAGGCCGCGATGGCTGAAGGTGTGGTGCCGCCCAATTCATCCGAAAGCTTGTGCAGCTTCTTCACCGCGCGCATCAACGCATCCACATCGATGGGTTTCTCCAAGTAATCCAACGCGTTCTGCTGAAAGGCCTTCAAGGCATAATCGTCATAGGCGGTGGTGAACACCACTGGAAGGTCGAGTTCGGCGATGGATGCAAGAAGCGCGAAACCATCCTCGCCGGGCATCTTGATATCCAGGAACAGCGCGTTCGGTTGAACGGCCTGGATCTTCTCTCTCGCTTCAGGCGCACTACCCGCCTGCCCCACGATCTGTACCTCGGGACAATGCTCCTCCAACATCAGGCGCAGGTTGTCCCGTGCATCCGCTTCATCGTCCACGATCAGTGCGCGCAGGGCCATGGTGTTTCGTTTGCCGAAAAATAGGCTATGCGCAGGCAGCGGACAGCACGGACCGGTGAACGGCGTGTCCGATCGGGAGAACGGAAATGCGTCAATTCGGCGTTTCGGCGCGCAGCATCGTGCTGCACAGAGCGGGTCCGGAGTTTCCCGTTCCGTTCGACCGCTCCCTATCGGCCAGCCTCCGTTGCTCGTTCGTCCCTTTTCCAACGGCCCATGCGCTGGTAGTTTGGTGGTGCGAACGATCAAAACCCCTTGTTGCGATGAACACAACGACTTCGGTCCATGGTTCCTATCCCGGGCTGTGGATCTTCAACGATCAGGGCAGTTGAAGCCCATTGGTGGTGGTTCCCCCGCGAGGGCGGGGTGGTTTTGGTGATGGTTTGGTGGTAGGGCCCGGTCGACCGTGAGGTAGGCCGGGCTCTTACGTTGCAACCTCTTCGGGGTCAAATCCGTAGAACGGCGTAACTCGAAAGACCATGCCTGAAGTAACGAACCACATACGCGTGCGCATCGACCAGATCGAACGCCTCTTGATGTTCGATTACGAGCCCGGCTCCAGGGAAGCGCTGTTCGACATCTGCGACAGCCAGGGCCACATCGTCAAGACCGGCGAAGTGAGCGGCCCCGTTACCCGTGTGCGCATCACTGACCTGGATGGTGAGGAGTACTACTTGATGGTGTTGGATGGGGAGGTCTCCACAGTGAAGCCGTTCCAGCTACGGAGAGCTTCCTGATCCGACGTACAGGCTCTCCCAGGGCTTCGAGCGATCCAAGTACGGTCGTGCCCTTCGTTCCACAGGATGGAAAGGATCTGCGGTTCCTCGTCGAACGGACCATGCGATCCGGTGCTGTCCAGTTCGTCCACGAGCGGATCGATCGGATAACTGTGCGAAGTGGGGTCGAGGCCAATGACACGGTGGATGGCTTGAGGATAGAACAAGAACCTGGGCCGATCCGTCGCGCTTTTACCGGTCCCGCGGTCCGTCCTCGATGATCTGTCGTAGGAATTGGAAACCCCGGGCATCAAGGGCGCGTTTCAGGGGCCGAGATGATACATCCATCCCTGCGTCCGTGGCTCTGTACAACAGCGCGATCGATCCTTTCATGTTGGACGGTGTTGTCGCTTTCAATGAGCGGCCAGGCCCAATCCCCCGGGGGGGTATCCACCGGACTCACGGTGTGGTACAAGGCGAACCTGAGCGTATCGGGGACCACGCCGATAACAGCCTGGAACACGAGCGGCGGCAGTGCGGCAGGCTTCAACCTTACGCCGACTTCCGCAGCCACGAGCCCCAACCTGATCGCGGGTAGCACGAACTATAAGCGGTACAACTACAATCCGCGGATCGACTTCACTGCGTCGAGCTTCACCAGATTGCAGAATACCGGCACCTCGCCCGATCTCTACGGCACCACGGGGTCGCTTTTCATGGTGACCGACCAGAACTCCGGGGTTGGCCAGGGAACGGCATTGACCTATTCATCCAATACGTCGACCCAACGGTTACAGTTCAAACCGTCATTCCGGATCCAGACCTCGACCGGAGTGAACGGTTACACCGGGGATTGGTCGGCACCTTCCGAATACGCCATCACGTCCGCTTCATTGCTATCCGTGACCGGGCTTGGTGCAACAGCAGTTCACCGTCGCAACTCGGTTTCATTCGGATGCTCGAACTGCAATCTGCCGCTTTACAATCCAGCTGTCACGACCGGGCTCCGGGTCGGGCGCAACGCGTCTGGTGGCGGATCGGAGTACGTGGATTGTGATATGGGCGAGATCATCATCTACAACAGTGCGCTCTCAGCGGCCGAAGTGGCTCGTGTGGAGTCCTACCTGGCCTTGAAATACGGGATCACGCGCGGCGGCAATTCAGGTACGGGTGCCAGCTACAATTACGTGAACTCGTCCGGTGCGACGATCTGGGACAAGACCGCTAATGCGGGCTACAACAACGACATTGCAGGCATCGGCCGGGATGATGGGAGCGCCCTCGTCCAGCGTCAATCCATCAGTGTGAACAACAACGAATCCGTGTCCATTGGATTGGTGAGCATCGATGCGAGCAATACGGCCAACACGAACAACTTCACATCGAACAATTCCTTCGTGATGTGGGGGAACAATGGTGCCGCTCAGAACACGGTGTTCAACGATCCGGCCTGCTTCACGAACATGCCCTCCGGTGTTCAGGCCAAGATCCTCCGCAATTGGAAAGCGCAGGTCACGAACTTCAGCCAGACCGTAACCATTGCTTTCGAGACCTCGTCCATCGTGGCATACACCCCATTGACCAACCTGCGGCTGCTGGTGGACAACGACGGCTCGAACTGGTCGAATGCCACGGTGATCAGCGGTGCGGTGCTGGACGGTACGCGCGTCGAGTTCGCGGGTGTTACCCTGAGCGCCGCCTCACCGTACTTCACGCTCGGGACGGCCAATTTCCAGAGCACGCCCCTGCCCATTGAGATGCTCTTTTTCACAGCTGCACCGGAAGGATCAGGTGGTGTCCAGCTCACATGGGCCACCGCCAGCGAGACCGATAATGACCGCTTCGAAGTGCAGCGCAGTGTGGACGGTGTGGAGTTCGGGACCATCGGTCAATTGGACGGAAGCGGTAGTTCTTCCACCCGGAATGACTACGCGTTCTTCGATGGATCGGCCTATCCGGGAACGAGCTACTACCGCCTTGTACAAGTGGATGCGGATGGGACTTTCGAGTATTCGGAGGTTCGAGCGGTGACCCTCGGCAAGGAGCGAAGCGTTACCGTATACCCGAACCCAGCTCGCGATGTCGTGCGCATTGCAGGACTGGAAAATGGAAGTGGGGCAGCCGCGGTGGAGGTTTTCAACGAGAGCGGTGGCCGTGTCCCTTTCCCGATGGATGCCCTGGAACATGGCATGCTGAATGTCGGGACATTGGCGCGAGGGATTTACCTCGTAAGGATCGGCGAACAGGTGGCGCGGGTCGTGAAAGAATAGCGCACCAGGGATCCTGTGCAGGAAGCCCCTTGAGCATCTCGCGGGGCTTCCTGTGTCTTCAGCAGATCGCCTTCTACACGGTGGTTGCCTGCTCGCGGCGAGCGGGGATCAGGAACCACGCTGCGCACACCGAGAGCCCCACCAGCAGCATGAAGTTCGCCCCGGGCCAGTGCATGATCTTGAGCAGGCCACCGATGATGACCGCCATCAGCGCCCCGATCAGCAAGGCCGGGTAGTTCAATTGCACCGTCAATGGACCGGGCTTGCGGAACAGTAGGGGAGCGAGCATGGCGACGGTGAGCACGCCACCTATTGGTAATATGAAGCTAGCACCCGGCCAGTGCAGGATCTTGAACAGGATGCCAAGGATGTAACCAGCGATGGCAACGGAACGGATGGTGCGCATGGGAATGGTGTTTGGTGGATGAATGCCGGGGGGGGCGCCTTCGTAACGCTGGGTCCTTTGGCCACAAGGCATACCCCGGGCTTGCGCAACTTCCCAATGGACACGGATGGACGCGGATGGTCCGCCATTCGCGTCCATCGGCGTCCATTACCGCGGGCCATGCTCAGGTCCCCATCCACCCCTTCGGCTCCAGCAGGAGCATCGCGTAGGGAGCGAGCGTCGGTACGGCGATAGGAACCAACCACAGCGTGGCCATGCGGTGGCGGGCGAACATGATCACCCATTGTGTCGCCAAGAAGCAGAAGGCGTAGAGCAGGATCCCCAGGATCATTCCGGGCACAAGGGCATCGGCCGTGAGCCACTCACTCTGGTAAGGCACGGTATAGGCCTCCACGATGTGGTATGCGAGGTACAGCAGGAGCCCCACTTGTAACGACTGCAACGTGCGGCCAAGGATGCGGATGACGCGAAGCAGTGACGGAGCGCTCACGCCACCACGTTCTTCGCATTCATCATCTCCTCCACCGCCTCCGCCTCCACAGGGATGTCGGCGAACAGGTCGATCGGGTTGTCGCGCGTCACCAAAATGTCGTTCTCCAGGCGGATGCCCAGCTTCTCCTCGCGAATGTAGATGCCCGGCTCCACGGTGAAGACCATGTCGGGCTGGATCATCTCATTCCACAGACCCACGTCGTGCACATCCAGGCCCAGGAAGTGGCTGGTGCCGTGCATGAAGTACTTCTTGTACAACGGCCGCTCGGGATCCTGCTTGGCCACGTCGGTCTTGTCCAGCAGCCCCAGGCCGATCAACTCGCTCTCCATGATCTTGCCCACCTCCTTGTGGTAGTCGGCGAGCAGCGTGCCTGGGCGCAGCAGTTGCGTTGCCTCGTTCTTCACGCGCAGCACCGCGTTGTACACCGCGCGCTGGCGGTCGGTGAAACGCCCGTTCACAGGGATGCACCGTGTGAGATCGCTCGCGTAGCCGCCGTACTCGCATCCGAAGTCCATCAGGATCACATCACCGTCGTTGCACACCATGTCGTTGGTGATGTAGTGCAGCACGCAGGCGTTGTAGCCGCTGGCGATGATCGGCGTGTAGGCATGTCCGCGCGAGCCGTTGCGCACGAATTCATGCGTGATCTCCGCTTCGATCTCGTACTCCTTCACGCCGGGCTTCACGAAACCGCACACGCGTTGAAAGGCCTTGCCCGTGATCGCGATCGCGCGCTGGATCTGTGCCACCTCCTCCTTCGTCTTGCGGCTGCGGATGCGGTGCATGATCGGCGCGCTGCGCTTCACGCTGTGCAGCGGGAACTGCGCGCGCGTCTCCTTGTTCTTTCGCTCTTCGCGCGTTTCCACTTCGTTGCTCTGGCGCAGGTGCTCGTTGCTGTTCAGATACAGATGCTCGCACTGCGGCACCAGGCGCTTGATCGTTGCCTCGTAGCTCGTGGTCCATAGCACCGTGGCGATGCCGCTCAGTTCGCTCGCTTCCTTCTGGCTGAACTTGGCGCCTTCCCAGATCGCGATCAGCTCGCTCGTCTCGCGCACGAAGAGGATCTCGCGGTCCTTCGGATCCACCGCATCGGGGAAGAGCAGCAGGATCGTCTCCTCTTGGTCGATGCCGCTGAGGTAGAAAATGTCGCTGGCCTGCTTGAACGGCATGTGCCCATCGGCGCTGGTGGGCATGATGTCGTTGCTGTGGAACACGGCCAGGCCGCCTTTCTCCATGGCTTGGCGGAAACGGAGGCGGTGCTCGCGGTAGGTGGTAGCGGTGAGGGGGGTGTAGCGCATGATCGTAGGTGCGAGCAGCGAAGGTAGGAGGGTGAGCGTGTGCTATGCGGTGCGCGCAGTGCCACGCCGTATGATCCGTGCGATGAATAGTACAAGACCGGCGATCGTGAGCAAGATCCCAATGCCCCCTTGGATGAGCAACCCAGAGCTTGTTGAAACGGCGCTGGCGTCCGATGTTCCCGAACTGGCAAGCATGTTGGCGATGCGTAACAGAGGCAGTGCCAGCAAAGCACCAAGGATCACGAGAATGAGCGAAAGGACGATTCGCATGGAGCGAAGGTAGAAGGGTGGGAGGGTGCGAGCGTGAAAGGGTATCCGATGGTTTTGGGCGTGCCCCTCACAATGCCTCGGGTCGGGCCAGGAGTTCAGTCCGGGCTTGACCCGGGCCAGTAGTCCTCCATGGCAAAGCCTCGCTGTGGGCTATTTGCTGCTATCCCTCCCGCGAAAGCGCGGCCTTCAGCTTCGAGATCGCGTCATTGACCCGTTCCTCGTTCGTGCGGCCGTCGGTATCGTCGATACGCGCAACGGTCGTTCCTTGTATTTGGATGTGGTAGATGTGGCATGTGTCGCGCCAATCCTCCTGGAACATCTCGATGAGTGTGTCGTCCTTTTCGAACGAGACGCAGTCCGGTCGGCGTCTACCATGGTAGGGGGGCAGGGTCTTGTTATCGAAAACGAGGCTGTACCCTTGAGGCAATAGCATATCAGACCCAGCTTGTCTAAGGTGTTCAAAGAATGATTCCTTATGCTCATGCTCCTCGTTCAATGGTCGTTTGAGAATCCGTTCCAGTCCGGCACGATGGATTTCCGCCAAACGTCGGATGTCCACCCAAGCGCCTGTTGAAAGAAAGTCACGATGCCGGTCGAACAAGGAAGCGGTTGTCGTGAGCACACCTTTCATTCGGCGCTCCCCACCTGCGAAATAGGCTATGTGATCGTGGGTGCCATTGCTCTCCAGTGTGGCGAGGTCTTCAAAGCCTATACAGTTGTCCTTGTCGGTGTATGGAACCGGGCGCCCGCTCACCAAGCGCCGTATCTCACAGTGGAAGTAGCCCTCGTCGGCCGAGATCTCCAATTGCTTTTCTGCTCGATCATTACGAAAGACCAAGAGGTTCTCGCCGGTCAATTCAGGATCCACATCAACCTTGACCAACGAGTACCCGAGTTCGCGTGTCAGTAACGCCAATCCCGCATCGATCGACCGGTGGATAGCTGTTAGTCGCATGCCCATTGGGCTTGAGTGGAGCGTCGAAGATCGCTCCGGTGGCGCCATCTTCGTGGTCTCCGTTCTCCGCATGCCCAAACCCAACAAGACCAAAGCCACCACCGCCAGTGTAACCGCCTTCGTTGACAAGCACCCCAAGGAAGGGATGCGCGACGATAGCCGTGTGCTGATGGCGATGATGCAGGATTTGACCGGCGAGGAGCCGCACATGTACGGGCCGAGCATCATCGGCTTCGGCACCTACCACTACATCTACGCCAGCGGCCATTCGGGCAGCGCGCCGCTGGCGGCCTTCAGCCCACGGAAGACGGAACTGGTGATCTACCTGGGTGCCGAAGTGCTTCAGGCTGGACCGCTCGCCAAGCTGGGCAGGCACAGGGCCACCAAGGGTTGCCTGTATGTGAAGCGCCTATCCGATATCGACCTGAAAGTGCTGAAGACCTTGCTGAAGAAGTCGATCGCGGCGACCCGCAAGGCCTGGCCACAGTGAAGGCTGCTTGAAGGCCCGTGGCGGTCGAGCTGGCTGGAAAGCGGATGGCCGAACGGCCTGTAGTTGCTGGGGTTCAGCCTAGTACGGATTCCGATGCCTTGTGGAAAAGGGTGTTGACGCGGTCTGATGGTCGTACTTGCTGCGAACCGCGCGGGGTCTACTTTTGTTGCCATTCTAAAGCCCCCTTCCTGCTAAGGAAGTTCATCATCCAACCGACCGCATGGCACGTCAAGGTCTCTTCGGATCCTCCCTCGTCAAGAAGTTCTGGATGGCCCTCACGGGGCTGTTCCTGATCAGCTTCCTGGTGGTGCATGCCGCCATCAACGCCCAGATCTTCTGGAACGACGGCGGCGTCACCTTCAACAAGTGGGCGCACTTCATGGGGACCAACGTCCTCATCCGCACGGCCGAGATCGTCCTCTTCCTTGGACTCATCGCCCACATCGTGGATGGCTTGATGCTCTGGAGCCAGAACCGCACGGCACGGCCCGTTAAGTACGCCGCTGAAAAAGGCAGCGCCAACCGTACCTGGTACAGCGCCAGCATGGGTATCCTGGGTACCTTGCTTTTACTCTTCCTCATCATGCACCTCTGGCACTTCTGGGTGCCCAGCCGCATCACGGGTCTCGACGAGATCGCGGGCATGCCCGGCCACCACGACCTGTACATCGAGATGGTGCGTGTGTTCGAAAGCCCCGTGCCCGTGGTGCTGTACGTGCTGGGGTGCATCAGCCTGTACTGGCACCTGCTGCACGGCTTCGCCAGCGCCTTCCAAAGCCTGGGCATCAACCACAAGCGCTACAACCCGATCATCAAGATGACTGGGGCGGCCTTCAGTGCCGTCATTTCCCTGCTCTTCATCTCGATGCCTCTCGCCATCCACTTCAAGCTCCTTTCTTGATGAGCAAGCTCGACAGCAAGATCCCCCCCGGTCCCATCGACAAGAAGTGGACCTACCACAAGGGGCACGCCCGCATCGTTAACCCGGCTAACAAGCGGCGCATCGATATCATCGTTGTGGGCACGGGCCTGGCGGGTGGAGCGGCGGCAGCATCGCTCGCCGAACAGGGTTACAGCGTGAAAGCCTTCTGCTATCAGGACAGCGCACGCCGGGCCCACAGCATCGCTGCTCAGGGCGGCATCAACGCCGCAAAGAACTACATGAACGACGGCGATAGCGTGTACCGCCTGTTCTACGATACCGTGAAGGGCGGCGACTACCGCGCCCGCGAAGCGAACGTTTACCGTCTCGCTGAGGTGAGCACGAACATCATCGACCAATGCGTGGCGCAAGGCGTGCCCTTTGCACGTGACTACGGTGGACTGCTGGACAACCGCTCCTTCGGTGGCGTGCAGGTGAGCCGCACGTTCTACGCACGCGGGCAGACCGGCCAGCAGCTGTTGCTCGGTGCGTACAGCGCGCTGATGCGCCAGGTGGGCAAAGGCACCGTGGAGATGTACGACCGTCACGAGATGATGGACGTGGTGGTGGTGGACGGCAAGGCGCGCGGTATCATCGCCCGCGACATGGTCACCGGCGAGATCGAGCGCCATAGCGCACACGCTGTGCTGCTGTGCACCGGCGGCTACGGCAACGTGTTCTTCCTGAGTACGAACGCGATGGGCTGCAATGTCACTGCCGCGTGGAAGGCGCACAAGCGCGGGGCCTATTTCGGCAATCCGTGCTACACGCAGATCCACCCGACCTGCATTCCGGTGAGCGGTCACCACCAGAGCAAACTCACGTTGATGAGTGAATCGCTGCGCAACGACGGGCGTATCTGGGTGCCGGCCAAGTTGGAAGATGCCAAGGCGATACAGGAAGGCCGGAAGAGCGGCAAGGACATCCCCGAGGCGGACCGCGACTACTACCTCGAGCGCCGCTACCCGGCCTTCGGGAACCTGGTGCCGCGCGACGTGGCCAGCCGGGCCGCCAAGGAGCGTTGCGATGCCGGCTTCGGGGTGAACAAGACCGGCGAGGCCGTGTACCTCGATTTCGCCGCAGCGATCGAGCGGTACGGGAAGACGCAGGCCAACGTGTTGAAGATCGACAAGCCGAGCAAGGAGAAGCTCCGCGAGCTGGGCGAAGGCATCATCAAGGAGAAGTACGGGAACCTCTTCGACATGTACGAGAACATCGTCGGCGAGAACCCCTATAAGGAGCCGATGATGATCTACCCCGCGGTGCACTACACCATGGGCGGCCTGTGGGTGGACTACAACCTGCAGACCACCGTGCCCGGCCTCTTCTGCCTGGGTGAGGCCAACTTCAGCGACCACGGTGCGAACCGCCTGGGCGCTTCGGCACTGATGCAGGGCCTGGCCGACGGCTACTTCGTGATCCCCTACACCGTGGGTGATTACCTCGCCGACGACATCCGCACCGGGCCCATCAAGACCGACACGCCGGAGTTCGATGAGGCCGAGAAGGTCGTGAAGGGCCGGATCGACCACCTGATGAACAATAAAGGCACCAAGCCGGTGGACGACTTCCACCGTGCGCTGGGCAAGGTGATGTGGGACAAGTGCGGCATGGCGCGTAACGAGAAGGGATTGAAGGAAGCGATCCAGGAGATCCGCAAGATCCGCGAGGAGTTCTGGCGTGACGTGCGCGTACCCGGAAAGTCGGGCGAGCTGAACCAGGAACTGGAGAAAGCATGCCGCGTGGCCGACTTCCTGGAGCTGGGTGAACTGATGTGCATGGATGCACTGGACCGCAACGAAAGTTGCGGCGGCCACTTCCGCGAAGAGTACCAGGAAATGGACGGTCCGCAAAAGGGCGAAGCGAAACGCGACGACGTTAACTACGCTTACGTCTCGGCTTGGGAGTGGCTCGGCGAGGCGGGCAAAGCGCAGCTACATAAGGAGACGCTGACCTTCGAGGAGGTCAAGTTGACGCAGCGTTCATACAAATGATCAAGTAGCGTCGACCCTCTGGGTCGACCCGGAACGAACAGTAAGGCATATGGGAAACATGAAGCTGACATTGAAAGTGTGGCGGCAGGCCGGTCCAAAGGCACAGGGCAAGATCGTGGACTACCCGGTGAGCGACGTGTCCGAGGACATGAGCTTTCTCGAGATGCTCGATGTGTTGAACGACGATCTCGTGCGAAAGGGGGACGAGCCCATCGCCTTCGATCACGATTGCCGGGAGGGCATCTGCGGCACGTGCAGCCTCTTCATCAACGGCGAAGCGCATGGCCCGGGTCGTGGCATCACCACCTGCCAGTTGCACATGCGCAAGTTCAAGGACGGCGACACGATCTACGTGGAGCCCTGGCGCGCGAAGGGCTTCCCCGTGATCAAGGACCTGGTGACCAACCGCAGCTCCTTCGACCGCATCCAGGCCGCGGGCGGCTTCGTCAGTGTGAACACCAGTGGTAACCTGGTGGACGGCAACGCGGTGCCCATCCCGAAGCAGGACGCTGACAAGGCCATGGACGCCGCTGCCTGCATCGGCTGCGGTGCGTGCGTGGCCACGTGCCCCAACGGCAGTGCCATGCTGTTCGTGGCGGCAAAGGTCTCCCAGTTCTCGCTGTTGCCCCAGGGCCGCCCCGAGGCCAAGCGTCGCGCGCTGGCCATGGTGGAGCAGATGGACAAGGAGGGTTTCGGCAACTGCAGTAACACCGGCGCGTGCGAGATCGAGTGCCCCAAGGAGATCAGCCTGGAGCACATCGCCCGTCTGAACCGCGAGTACCTCGTGGCGACGGTGACGAAGGAGTGACCCGCTCACCGAAGTGCTTGCACGAGGGGCCGTCATCGACGGCCCTTTCGCATTACCAGGGACCACAGCTCACCCCTGTGGTCCGCTCTCGCTTGAATCGCCAGTGCTGCCCGCGTTTCCGGAACTCCAGAAAGCCGCCCCAGCCACCCCATTCGGTCGGCGTGATGAAGTAGGGCACAACACACGTATTCGCCGAACGGAAGACGGGGCGCTTGATGAAGACGCGTTGGTCCACAGCGCTGTCGATCGGGACGGTGGTGAGCCCTAGTGCATCGGTCCAAGCTTGGGGCCATTCCAGGAATGTACCACACTCCTGGGTACAGACTTCCCGTGACGACCCTGGCTTTGACGGCAGGGCGGTGACCCTGACCAGGTTCGGTCGCGTATCGCCATGGAGCTGTTTGCGTGTCTCCTGTACCGATGCGTTGAATAGAGCATGGAGCGTGGCCGTGTCGCAGCGTAGATCCTCCACGGTCTGCGCATAGGAAGCTCGGCTTGAAGCCGCTAGCCCGAGGCAGAGGAGGAAATGGCGGAGGTAGGACATGCTGATGCGCTATCAAAGCTATGCGGTGCGGTCTGGGAGTTGTCGGATCGGAGACAACACCCAAACGATCTAGTTTCGTCGCACATGCCCATCCCCTCCAAGCTTCCCCGCGTCGGCACCACCATCTTCACAGTGATGAGCAAGCTGGCCGCAGAGTGTGGCGCCATCAACCTCAGCCAGGGCTTTCCGGATTTCCCGATCGATGAGAAGTTGAGCGTTCTCGTGCATCAGGCCATGAGCGCCGGTCACAACCAGTACGCGCCGATGCCCGGCCTGCCTGCATTGCGCGAAGCGATCGCCGCCAAGGTGCAACGGCTCTATGGCTTCAGCTATGATCCGGAAACGGAGATCACCGTGACCTCGGGTGGAACACAGGCCATTTTCACGGCCATCGGTGCGGTCGTTCATCCGGGAGACGAGGTGATCATCGTGGACCCGGCTTACGACTGCTACTCGCCCACGGTGGAACTGTTCGGCGGCAAGCCCGTGCACGTGCGCCTCGGCGATGACATGAAGTTTGATGCGAATGCAGTGCAAGCGGCGATCACCCCGCGCACACGCATGCTGATGATCAACACGCCACACAATCCGGCGGGCACGATCCTGCGAGAGGCGGACATGGAACGCATCGCCGCCATACTGCGCGGCACGGACATCGTGCTGCTGAGCGATGAGGTCTACGAGCACCTGGTCTTCGATGGCGAACCGCACGCATCAGCGATCAAGCAGCCTGAGCTGCGGGATCGCGCCTTCGTGATCTTCAGTTTCGGAAAGGTCTTCCACACCACGGGATGGAAGATGGGCTATGTGCTCGCGCCGAAGGAACTGATGATCGAGTTCCGGAAGGTGCACCAGTTCAACGTCTTCAGCGCGAACACACCCATCCAGCATGCGCTGGCGACATACATGAAGGAGCCAGCACACTACGAGAACGTGCCTGTGTTCTACCAGGCCAAGCGGGATCGCTTCGCTGCGGGAATGAAGGGATCCCGCTTCAAGCTGCTGCCGTGTGAAGGCTCCTATTTTCAGACCGCTGACTACAGCGCGATCAGCGATGAGGATGACATGGCCTTCGCGCAACGCGTAACGCGCGCGTTCGGGGTGGCGACGATCCCGCTCTCACCGTTCTACAAAGCCCCCCCCGTCGGCCAACGCCTGCTGCGCTTCTGCTTCGCCAAACAGGACGCTACCTTGGACGCCGCGATCGAGAAGCTATGCAGGATCTGAGAGTGACACTCGTGCAGAGCATGCTCCACTGGGAGGATGCCGCAGCGAACCGCGTGATGTTCGCTGAGGAACTCACGGCGTTGAAGGGGATGTCCGATCTCATCGTGCTGCCCGAAATGTTCACCACTGGATTCAGCATGCGCAGCACGGAGCTGGCGGAGGACATGAACGGTCCAACGGTGAAGTGGATGCGGGAGCAGGCGAAGTCATTGGATGCTGCGATCTACGGCAGTGTGATCATCACCGATGGTGGCAGGTACTATAACCGCGGCCTCTTCGTACGGCCCGATGGACAGGTCACGATCTACGACAAGCGTCATCTCTTCCGCTTTGCCAACGAGACCGATCACTACAGCGCTGGTGAGGAGCGCGTGGTGGTGGAATGGCGCGGCTGGCGCGTGCTCTTGCAGGTCTGCTTCGACCTTCGCTTCCCGGTGTTCGCTCGTAACCGCGGCGACTACGACGCCATTCTCTTTGTGGCCAATTGGCCTGAAGCACGTCGTTACCCATGGAGCCAGTTGCTCATCGCACGGGCCATCGAGAACCAGTGCTACGTGGCCGGTGTGAACCGGGTTGGTATGGATGGCAAGAGCATCCACTACACGGGCGACTCGGTGGTGATCGATCCGCGTGGTGCGGTGATCGGAAGTGTGATGCCTTCACAAGTGGGCATTGCGACCGTTGCCTTGGACTGGAGTGCGCTCGCCGATTTCCGGGAGAAGTTCCCTGTGGCGAAGGAGGCTGACGACTTCGAACTGCGCTACTGAACGCGGGGGTCGATCATCGGAGCACCTGCACGTGCCCCAGCTGTTCCTGCTCCATACCGATGGCCCCGTCCTTGTCCTCGAAGAACTTGTAGGAAAGCCGCCAGACATAGATGTCGTTCTTCACCACTTCGCCACCATAGGTGCCGTCCCAACCCATCGTGGGGTCGTCGCTTTCGAAGAGCAGATCGCCCCAGCGATCGAACACGTAGAGGTGCATCGCTGCGATGTTCTTGCCAACGGGAATGAAGGTATCGTTGGTGCCATCGCCGTTCGGGGTGAACGTATTGGGAATGAAGATCGCCGAAGGGCAGTACTCGATCACCTGGGCGGAATCGCGCCCGGCACAATCGAACTGGTTGGTCACTTCAACAACGTACCAACCGTAGGCCCCGGCCAGTATCACTTGGGCATGTTCTCCAGTTGACCACTCGTATCGCGACCCGGGATTGCCGGCATCCAGGCGGACATACTGTTGGTCCTCCCCCAGGCAAGTGTGGAACTGTCGTGTTGCCATTTGCGCTGGCGACGGATCGAAGGCGACAACGATCGCATCACTGCGCTGACAGAGTCCGTTGTTCACCAGTGCAGTGTAGGTGCCGGGCTCACGTATGGTGATGGTGCGTGCGGTCGATCCATCGCTCCACAAGTAACTGGATCCAGGATTTCCGGCATCCACCACCAAGGCCTCCCCATCGCAAAGCACCGTATCGGGACCCAGCTGAACGACCGGTGGAGCGACGAGTTGGACCACGGCATCGAACGTGCCGGAGCATCCTATTGGATCGGTCACTATGACACTATAGGTCCCACTGGCGTTCACAGCAAGCGTTTGTGCGTTGGTACCTTGGCTCCACAGATAGGTGCACCCTGCGTTCCCGGCGTCCAGCAGGGCAGCTTGGCCACTGCATTGGGTCACGTCCTGCAACACATCCAAAGGAGGGGCTTGCGTGGCTATGACAATAGCGTCCGTTGCTGTGCAGGATCCGTTCCCTACGACAACACTGTACGTTCCAGCGGACTGAACGGATATGGACTGTGATGTTGCACCGGTGCTCCAGGCATAGGAGAGACCGGGGTTCCCAGCATTGAGCACCACGGAACTCCCCAGGCAAATGGTCGTATCGTTCCCAAGGTCGACGACCACGATGGGGACCAAGGTCACCTCCGCATCGAAGGTCGCGGTGCAGTTCTGTGGTGTGGTCACTGCGACACTGTATGTGCCGCTGGTCGTTGGATGTATCGTTTGTGTCGCGGCACCGGTGTTCCAGAGATATGTGCTACCACTGTTCCCGGCGTCCAACGTCACCATGCTCGTGGTGCAGGACGTGACATCCTGGAGCGGATCGACCGGGAGGCTGTTGAGCTGGATGTTCACCGCATCCGATGCGCTGCAGTTGTTCGTGTTGGTCACGTTGACGGAATAGGTCCCACTGGTGGAAACCGTGATCTGTTGCGTTGTAGCGGCCGTGTTCCAATGGAAGGTGCTACCCGCATTACCGGCGTTCAAGACCTGGCTGCTTGCACCGCAGAGCGCAAGGTCGGGACCAAGGTTCACGACCGGCAAGGCGAACAAGGTCACGTTGAAGGTGGTCGATGCCTCACATCCCTGTGCATCGGTGATCGTCACCGTATGTGGACCGGAAGCAGTGGGCACGATGGTGGGCGAGACGGCGCCGGTGCTCCACAGATAGCTCGCACCGCTCTGCGGGGCGGTCAGGGTCGGTGGTGCGTTCGCACAACCGCTGGCGCTGCTCTGTGCGGGCAATCCGGAGAAGGCGCGCGTGATCGTCACCTGATCACTTACAGAGCAACCATTGAGGTCGGATATGGTCACGCTGTATGTCGCAGTAGCATCGGTCAGGATCGTGGGGGATGCGATGGTGCTCGAATTGAGGTTTGCAGCCGGTGTCCAATGGTAGGTCGGGTTGGGCACATTGTGCTGCAGGACGATCTGATGGCCGAGGGTTGTGCACAAGGTGAGGTCGGGTCCGGCATTTGCCGTGTAGCCCGTTGTCACCACAACGGTCACGCTTTGGCTCAACGTGCATCCACTGGCGGTGTGTGTAACCACACTGGTGTAAGTGGTGGTTTGGGTGGGAGTTGCGATCGGGTTAGCGATGGCGGCATTGTTCAACCCCGCACCGGTCCAAGCGTAGGTAAGCCCGCTACCTCCGGAAGCCGTGGCCGTGAGCTGCGTCGATCCGCCTTGGCACAACGTATCGTTCGCAGCTGTCACGTTGAAGCTCAGCAGTTGACCAACGGTGATGGTGACCTGTCGGTTCGCCGTGCAGCCGATGGAGGTCGTTGCGGTGACACTGTAGGTTGTCGTCGATGTCGGCGTGGCGATGGGCGATTGCACATTGAGGGCGCTCAACGTACCGTTGTTCGGCGACCACGCATAGGTGATGCCGGTGCCGGAACTCGGCGTCGCAGTGAGCGGTAGGCCCGCTACCGCACACAGTGTCGTGTTGGGCGTAATGCCCAAGCTGAAAGCGGGGTCGACCTGCACCTGCACGGAATCCTGGTACACGCATCCGGCCGTTGGATCGGTCGCGCTCAGCACGTACCAGCCCGTGGTCGTTGGTGTTGCGACCGGGGACGGTGAAGCGGCGTTGTTCAAGGTACCCGGTTGTGACCAGCCATAGCCCAACCAGTTGTTGTCGTATTTGGCGGACAGAAAGTCATCGACGGCCCAGTTGTCGTGCCCGGACCCATTGTGCGCCAGCTGGCGCAAACGGAACATCGTGTTCGCTGTTTGTGCCGGAGCCGGAATGGTCACTTGCAAGGGCTCGAACCCAGGGAACCCATCCTGATCATAGGTGTCGATCAAGTTCCAGTTGAGCCCGTTGTTGGTGGAGTATTCCAGCACGACATCCTCACCTGCATCGGCGTTGTCGCATGGCGATACGTCCGTTGCGATCTTCAGCCTGAAGCGCAGCTGTCCACCGCCATTCGTGTTCAGCCCCACGGTCTGTGCGTAGCGTTGACCATTGCCATCGAAGTAAAGTGCCGATCCGCTCTGGCTTCCGCAGGCATTGCTCACCACGCCGCCCTGGATCGCGGTCCATGTGCTGCCGGGCGTTCCATCGAAAAGGTCGCTCGCCATCACGCGCAATGCACGGCTACCGAGTTGCACGGTATTCCCCAAGCAGACCGCTGGCGGATCCGCTGTAAGACCAAGATCGAGGATGCGCGCGCCGGTCACGTTCACCCGGATGCTATCGTCCATGTTCCCGCAACCGCTCGGGCTGATCACCCGGACACGGTACCACGTGCTGGTCATCGGCATGGCGACCGGGTTGGAGATCGTGTCATTGTCCAGCGAATAGGCTGGCGACCATTGGATCTCGAACCATGCCGGGTCGGGCGGAGGAACGAGCGCGAGCTGCACCGGTTCGTACTGGCAGATATTGATGGATGGTTGGTCGTTCGCGGTGAGCAACGTGGGGATCGTCAACGGGATACCGACGTGGTAGGTGAAACTGCGCGGGCAGCCGCTCACGGGCAGGATACCGGTCACGGTATAGCTCCCACTGGAAGTCGGTGTGAAGGAGTAACTGTTACCGGTCGCGAGTACGGTGTTGGGGGAATCGGCCTCGGACCATGTGGCGTTGTTCAAGGGCTCCGGTGCATTGAGGGTGAGCGGACCGCCGCCACAGACGATGGAATCCTCCTGTACCGGAACGGCCCGGATATCGTGCACGGAGGCTGCGTAGCTCTCACCGTACCCTGTACCGAACATGTATGCCTGGAAACCCGTTGCTGCTTGGATCCTGTGTACTCCGGCCAACACCGGGACTTTCGCATGCTTGCGGTCCGTGCAGCCGGGATAGGATTGGAACAAGGACGGGTTCACGACCACGCCGTCCAGCGTGATCTGTCCAACCGCAGCAACAGGAACGATGAGGCTGACACTGTGTTGGCTCAGTTGAGAGGAGGTGGACGTGCTGAACGTCGCCCTCGTGGACATCCGTTCCGCAGGTGACACCAGCAATAGTGAAGGATCGCCGTTCCCGGCACAGCTGTATCCTTCCAGCAATTGGACGACACTTACAGGCAGGTTGGCTTGGATGCAGACCGGCGCCGTGGACCCGTTCACTTCGTGGCGCTGCCCCGCATTCAGCATGATCGGTGCACCGCCGTTGATGGAGATCGACGTCCCATTGCTATGGGCCAGGACGCGGTACGTGCTGGTGTTGACACCGCTGATCGGGGCCGTGAAGTAGCGTGTTCCCCATGCCGTGACGGGAATGAGTTGTTCGAAGATCGCGTCGCAGGCCTGGCAGGCACCCGGTACCGTTGCGCACATGGAACCGCCGATCACCACGAAAGGACGGCAGGTTCCGCTGGTCGCTGTCGCCTCCACCAACGTTCCGGTCAGGTCCAGGGCATCCGTTGCTGCTTGTACCTGGTAGCTCTGGCCTTCGTTCAGGTTCACCAGGAAGGGTGTTCCAGCGACGTTCCCGTTCAAGGTGTTCACCGAGGGTGTGATGCGCACCTGTGTTCCATCCTGCGTGGCCACCACGAGCAGCTCGCTTTTGTGCAGGTTGTTGAAGTTCGGCAGGCCTTGGTAACTGTCAACGCGGTACGTGTTGCCCAACGAGGATTCGGGCAGCACTTGGGAGAGGTCGTGCGTGAAATTCTGGAAGCTGCTGATGAAGACGTTCACGCTGTCGTTGCTCTGGATGAGCACACCCTTCGAGGCGGTGTTCCCGGAACCATTGTTCTCCGCGCTCGTGGGTACATCGACGATCGCGACGTTGTTGGCGGCGACCGAGAAGCTCGCGCTCCAGCCGGTCAGGGGTATGGTCACCGTACCAGAGGTCGCCGAGGTGCTCAGGATATGCACCTTCAAGCTTTGGGCGCCAAAACCGTTCTGCATGAAGCCGGTCCAGAACCGGGTACCGCGGGTGGGCAGTACGGTGGTGTTCTGGGCGTGGACCAGGCCGATCGATACCAGCATCAGGAGCAGCACGATGCTGCGCGACCAACGTGGACCCCTGAACACAGGAATGGAAGGGTTCTTCATCAACGACCACCGATGAGCAAGGGTGGTGGCGGCCGTTCTACGCTCGCGACCGGGGCAAGGTTGCTGCACCCCTGGACGGCGGTAAGGGCGACCTGCCGGTCAGTCCAGCTTCCAGTCCACGACCACGTCCCACGCGGCGCGCACGTTCACGGCCTCCGGATGGTACCACGTCCGTTCCGGTTGGCGCCTGGAGGCCCACTCCCCGGTGTCCCAGTGCCCGTTCCGGTTGTGGTCGGCCACCAAGCGCAAGGTCGATCGCCCCGGAAGCAGCCGCTGCCAATGCACCGTCGGCGCGCCGACATCGATCAGCGCGCTCTGCGTTGTGCGTTGCTGGCCGTCGAGCAATTGAAGGAGATAGTGCTCGTTGCTGTCGAGGCCGCTCACATTCACCCGCAGTGTCCCAGTGGCTTGTTCCGCAGCGCGCCCCAAGGCGACCCTCAGCGTATCGTTGACGCCATCGTAGATGTCGCGGACCGCTTTGGGCAGGACCGTCAACCAGGCCGAGCTTCCCGGTGGCAGATCGGCGTTGAGCAGGATCGTCCGGGTATCTTCGGAGTTCCGTTCCACTCGGAAGCTGAGCGGGATGCTGTCCCGTACCAGTTCGAAACGGGCGGTGTCCACTTCACGGATCGGACGAGCCGCCCGCAGGCGGATCGAAGCGCCGGTCCCATCCTCCTTCAGAACGGCCGAAAGCCCTGTGTTGAAGGGCATGCGCTGTACAGGTCGGTAGCGGATGGTGTCCAGGGCCAGGCCACCATCGCTGACCGCGTAGCTTCCCTCAACGAGCAGGGTGGTGTCCGACGGCCACAGCAGAACGGTATCACGGGTCCTGTTCCACTCCGGGTCCCACACCAGCGCACCGCCTGAGCGTGCCACATCCCGAATGGTCAACGTATCGGCCGATCGCGCTAGGACGAGTTGCAAAGCCCCATCGGGGACGACCTTCGAAGAACGTACTTGTTGGGAAGGACTGGTCGGAAGAAAGGAGTTGAGCAATAGGATAGGGGCCACGCTGTCCATGCCGGAAAGCACACAAGCACTGTCCAGGAAAGCGATCTCCTCATTGGGCAGGTCGTAGCGGTAGTTCGCGTTCTTATCGTGGAGCGCATACACGTCAAAACGTCCTTCGGGAAGATTGGGGATGGAGAAGATGCCCAAGGCATCGCACCTCGTCATGTAGGCCGGGCGGCCGCTGCGGAACGAGGTCGTGTCCCCCTCGGCATGCAGCATCACCAGCATGTCCTTTTCCGGTTGTCCGGTGAAGGCGTTCACCACGGCACCGGAAACTCGCAAAGCGTCCAGTTGATCGCCAGTGGATAGTACGTAAGAAAGACCAGGCGCCGCGTTGCCCTCGGCAAGGTCCTTCACACACTCCCCGAGGTTGAACGTATAGGTCGTGTTGGGCTGAAGTGCGCCGTTCAACGTGATCTCCACGCCGCGCGAACCGACGATCTTGACCGTGGGTTGCTCTTCGAGGGGCGGAGAGATCAGCAGACGGTCACGCACCTTGTCCAATTGGATGCGCTCATCGAATTCGAGGAGGATGACCTTGCTGTTGAAATGGACGGACCCGTTCTCCGGCTTTGCTGAAAGAAGCACCGGCGGAACGCTGTCCTTTTCACCGCCTGTTATCTCGCGCACCTGGGCACATGCACCAAGGAGCAACAGGACGATGCACAACAGGCCCCGTCGGCCCATCAGAACAACGGTTGCAGCAGTTCGCACAAAAGTTCCAGCGCGTGGCCGTCCACCGTGCTGAAATCATCAGCGTGGATGCTGTCTATGTCCAACACCGCCGCGATGCGACCATCGCTGTCGCGGATCGGGACCACGATCTCGGAGCGTGAAAGCGGACTGCAGGCGATGTGGCCCGGAAATGCCTCCACATCGGGAACGATCAGCGTGCGCTCTTCCTTCCATGCGGTGCCGCAAACCCCTTTGCCGAACCCTATGCGCGTGCAGGCCACAGGACCTTGGAACGGTCCGAGCACGAGTTCCGCGCCCATCACACGGTAGAAGCCGATCCAGTGCCAGTCGAAGGTCTGGCGCAGTGCGGCGGTGACATTGGCCATGGCCGCTACCGGGTCGTGCTCCTCATGCAACAGTTCGCGCACCTGGGGCATCAACGCCGTGAAAAGGGCGACACGGTCCTTGGTCCGGGGAAGGGTGATCGGGTCTTGCATCGTGAACACCGCAAAGGTATCGGTCGTCGGTCAAGCGCAGGCCACGGTGTACAGGCTGATACGGATGTCGGGCACAACGGACAGCGCTTTCACGCAACCTTCGAGGGTGGCCCCGGTGGTGACCACGTCGTCCACGATGAGTACGTGCTTGCCACTGAGTTTTACCGGATCCGGCAGGTGGAAGGCCTCCTTCACGTTCAGCCAGCGATCCAGGCGGCTGCGTCTTGTTTGCGAGGGAGTGCGCACAACACGCAGCAGTTCCTTTCCGATACTGGGCAAGGGCCAACATTGGCGCATACCGTCCACGAGCACCTGGCTTTGGTTGTACCCCCGCATGTGCTCCTTGCGTGGGTGCAGGGGTACGGGAAGGAAGCTGTCAACACCTTGGAATCGCGGGCTGGTCATCAGGTCCTCCGCCATAAGCCTGCCCAAGTAAAGGCCCAGCTGACGGTCATGGTGGTACTTCAAGCGATGCAGCATCCGCTGGACCATGCCCGTCGCGGAGAAGTGCAGGAACGAGCTGGCGGCCATGAGCTCCACCTTGCCCCGGAAGATCTGCTCGACACGGTTCAAAGGATCGTCGTGGAAGCGCGTACGAGGAAGGTCATGTGCGCAATGCAGACAAAGGCATTCCTCGAACCGCATCAGCCCATCATCGCACCCCGCACAGCGGCGTGGCAGGAACAGGGCGGCGAAGTCGCTGGCCCACAACGATATGGGGGAACGTGAGGGGTTCAATACTTTGTTGATAAGCGGAACGTTGTGCCAATAGGCCCCCGGGAAGGGCCCGTAAATTAGCCGACCGATCCTGCAAGATCACATCCATGGACCAGAACACCCCCTCAACGGAAAAGAAGAACCGCTCCAGCACCGGCCTGCTCCTGCTCGTCGTACTCCTGCTCGTGAGCAATGTCGTGATGTTGTGGATGCTGATGCAACGCAACAAGGAAGTGGAACAGACCCAGCAGCAAGTCGCGGCGGTCACCAGTGAGAAGGACAATGTCACCGTGATGTTGGAGAACATGCTGGCCTCGTACGACACACTGAAGACCGACAATGAGCAGTTGACCGTGGAGATGGAAGCCCAACGCCAACAGATCGAAGGTCTTTTGGAACAAGTGAAGCGTGGCAATTACAGCCTGGCCAAGGTGAAGAAAGAGGCCGAAACACTGCGGAAGATCATGAAGGGCTACGTGGCCACGATCGACTCGCTGAACCAAGCGAACCAGCAACTCCAGGCGCAGAACGTCACCATCACCCAGGAATTGGGCGAAGTGAAAGGCCAGAAGGACGCGCTGACCACGGAGAAAGCCGCACTGGAAGGAAAGATCGCCAAGGGCGCCATCCTGCATACGACGACCATCAATGCCGGGGCGTTGTTCATGCGCAACAACGGCAAGCAGGTGGATACCGACCGGGCGAAGAAGGCCGAAATGGTGAAATGCTGTTTCACCTTGGGCCAGAACAGCATTACGGACGCTGGGGACAAGGTCCTTTACATGCGTGTCATCAGTCCCGACGGATCGGTGCTTCCGGCAAGCGACCCGAACAACCGGTTCCAGTTCAATGGCGTGGAAGGGGAGTTCAGCGCGAAGCGGGAGGTGAACTATCAGAACCAGCCAGTGGATGCCTGCATCTTTTGGAACGGGACCGGCGAAATGCGCACCGGCCAGTACATCGTGGAGATCTACGAGTCGGGCGCGAAGGTTTCCGAATCCAAGTTCGAGTTGAAGTAGGCCGTCCGGCAGCACCCACAAGCCCCTCCAGCACTTGTTGGAGGGGCTTGCTTTTTTCGGGTGATCAGAAGAACGCCCGCACCTGTGCACCACCGACGTGCACCACAGGTATACCATCCGAACGGCGACCGTTGTAGGTGAGGTCCACCTGCAGGTTGTTGCTGAGGTTGCGCTGGATGCTCAGGCTCCAGGTCATGTTGGTCCCGATCTTCAGGCCAGCGAGCATTTCGTTGCCCAAGGGTGAATTGGTCTCCCCATCGTAGTCGATCGCAACGCGGTTCACCGTGGCCAGAATGCTGCCTTTGCCCGCGGTATTGTAGCGGATCTCGAAACCGAGGTCCTGCAGGATGGCCTGCTCCCCGCCGTACTCATCCCTGTTGGTCTTTTCGGTGTACTTGAACGATGCTATCGTTCGGAAGGAGGTGTTCGGTTGCCAGGTCACCTTCGGCTTCAGGCCCTGTTGGTCTATGGAATAGGTGCGACCCACGAGAAGATCGGAGCCGTTCGCTATCCGTCCCCGCTCACTTTCCACGTCCGCGGTCCATTGGCGGGTGGTGTTCCAACGGATCCTCAAGGTATTGAAGAGGCGCGCACGGGATTCGTATCCGTTGAGGAGCAAGCTTCGGCTGCGGTCGTTCTGCCAGGTGTGGTCCACGCTCCACTTGCGGCTGGTACGATCATAGAAGAAGGTGTTGCGTGCGGACGAGGAGTAGGCCGTCAAGCTCGAGTCGTTCACATCGGGTTGGAACGGGTCCAGCGCCTTTCCCACATCGCTTGCGCCCGTCTTGCGGTCCACACGCAGCGAGGCCATGTCCGAGAACTTGCCGAGCCATTGCTTGAAACCCTTGGCATCGGCCCAAAGCACGGCAGGCCGCAGGTCCAACGACGTGCTGAACTGGTTGCTGAAGATCCGGACGTAATTGTTGCTCGGCACGAATACGCGCTGGTAGTTGGCCTCGTAGCTGAAATTGGCGAGTTCGAATTCGTTCAATTCCTTTACGCCGTTGCCATTGTAGTCGATCCACACGTACAGGCCTTGGCCGGCCGGCACCAGGATATAGATGTATTCACGCCGCTGTTCCAGGCCGGAGCCGAACTCGTAGAACAGATCGAACACTGCAGCACCCTTGAGCACTGAAAGGTCGTGATCGATGCGTGCCAGGTAGGTATTCTCCGGCTTCTGTGAGGTGAGCGTGCTGTCGGGAATGTCAAGTCTGCGGTAGGTGAACGTGGTGTTCAAACGCCTCCGCGGATCACGCGCCAGGTCCAGACCGAAACTGTACGAGGTGGCTCGCGCGCTCTCGGTCAGCAGTCCTGTGCGTAAGGCCTTGTCCCACCGTTGCCCCCCGGCGATGCGCCATTTGTTCTTGAACGTGTCCGGGCTTTGGACGAAGGCCTCCCATTCATGGAATTCGTAGCTCCCTGGGATCAGGGCATCCGAGGTGTCCGTCCGGAAGAGGTTTCGTTCGTGTTCATCCTTCAGGCCGATGCTGACGCCCTTGAAGTGTTCCCTCGCCTGACCCTTATGGCGCAGGAAATCGGTGGTGCGCTGGTTCGCCGTTACCAGCCAGCTTGCAGTGCCCACGACCTCCGTGCGTTTCGTACGCACTTCACTGATCAGGTCCTGTTTCCATCCGCGGTACGCATCGGTGATCTGGAAGGTGCCGAGCCCATAGCCGATGCGGCCGAAGCGGTTGCTGCGCAGGCCCACGCTCGCTCCGGCCAACAATTGATCGCCCGGCAAGGTCAGCCCCAGGATGTTCCAGTTGCGGTCGAACTCCACTGCCCTATAGCGTTCCACGAAACGAAAGTCTTTGCTGATCGCTTCGGCTTCGCCTCCAAGGACGAGTTGCAGGGTGGTGTCCTTCTCACCGATCGGAATGGCGTGCTCCATTCGCGTCATGATACCGAGGCCTTGATCATCATTGCTGTCCAGATCGCTGAACGTGTTCTGGTCCAGTCTGCTGTACGCCAGTTCCACGGTGGCCGAGGTGCGGTCCGTGGGATGCAGGTCATACCCCAACGTGATCAGCTGCTGGTTACGCGGGGGGATCAACACCCGCAAGGGGGCGTAGTCCCCTTTGTGGATCAGCACGCCGTTCACGGTGTCCGGTGCCACCCAGCGGAACACCCGCCCGTTCGGCGTGAACTCCTGCTGCACATAATCGCCCTGCCCGCTGCCGATCTGCGTGAAGGTGACCCTCCAAAGTGCGGAGTCGGGGTTGGTGTTGTAAACGAATACCGGATCGTAGCCGAGCGAATCCGAACGGAAATAGAGCACTTGATCATCCACGTAGCCGGTGCTGTCCGCGCCGGGCACCGTCGCGGCCAACGGGTCATCACCTGCCTCTCGGAGCACGGCCCTTTCCTCTTCGCTCAACTGTTGCTGCAGGGGTTGGTTGCGATGGTCCTGTTCGCTGTAGAGATCGAAACGAAGAGTGCTGTGTTCGAACTCCAGCGCGTGGTCCAGTCGCACCAGGGATCGCGCATAGTTCTTGTCGGAGTATTGGAATTCGATCGCGATGCGGCGGTCCTTGGTGATCAGCCTGCGTGCAGTGAAGGTGACCTCGGCGGTGTTGTAGTCGATCACATAGTCGTTCTCCTGTCCGCGCACGAGCAACTGTCCGTCGATGAAAACGCGCTCCGTACCGGACAGCACGATGATGATGGACCCACTGTCGTTCCCCTTCAAGCGGTACGGCCCTTGCACGCCTTCTATCCCTTGGATCGTATTGCGTGCGAACTTGCCCTTGCTGATGGCCACACTCGCCCCGATGCGTCCATTGGTGTGCGCTCCGTAGGGGATCGGCGTCTCGAAGCTGAGCCCCTTGGTCTTTTTCAGGTAGGTGAGGAAATGGCTCTTCGGTCGTTGCAGCACGAAATCACCGGCGATCAAGGACCATCCCTTCTGCTCGTCATCCTCGAAAAGCTTGATGAAGACCTGGTCGAAGTCCTGTAGTTCCAACGTGTTCCCACCGGCCTGTATCGGGATATTGTTGTCCGTGACGCTGGCCAACACCTGGATCCGGTCGGTGAGCCGACCACTGAGTTCCAAGTTCAGCGTGGAGTTCACCGCAAGGTCCTGATTGTTGCCGAAGAGCACGCCGCGCGAAATACTTCCGCTCTTGTTCAGTCCCTGTGTGCCGAGCAGGTCCTCCTCCTGTTTCGGTGGCTCATACTTGAACGGGTCGGTCCGGTCGCCACTGGGTGTGGTCAGTCTATCCGGGTCTTTGTTCCTGTGTATCCGGGTGAAGGCGATCGGCATGACGCGGTAGCGCACCCATACGGAATCCGCCACCGGCCGCTCTTTCCAGATCAGGCGCGCCGTGAACGGATCAAGGTCGTACTGCATGGCGTGTACCGGAAGGCCCTCGGCAAAAAGGTGAACACTTCCAGGAACGATGCTCAGCGTATCGAGTGTAACGGTATCCGCGACCAGGGGTATCCAATGTCCGCGCAGGTTGGAGGCATTGCCCGATTGACCGATCATCCGCGAAGGAACGGCCAGGGCCAGCAATGCCATCCCCATCATCCAATGGGATCCGCCGCAACGCCCCCGCAAGGGCAGTTCAGCGGTCGTGCGACCGGTGTACACGTTTGGCATACGGGGACTTCGTCCGAAAAGTATCCCATCGGCTCCTAGGCGGCCTATCACCAATGGGCTGTTGATGGCGGCATTGGACCTCTCGGAAGGATCGTTGCGCCCCCGGATACATTTGACCGGCCCGGAAAACCGGCCATCCGCAATGCGCGTATTCGTTGTTCTGTGCCTATCGGTCCTGTTCGCGACATGCTCCACGCCGGAGAGGACCAGGGACCGTGAAGGGGCCGGTGGAAAGCACTACGGAGGGGTCTTCAACGCGAACGAGACCGAGGAATTGCGTGGGCTGTTCCCCCTTGGTCTGGAGCAGGCCGCTGCGCATCGGATAGCGGCCCAGGTCTATGAAGGATTGGTGCGCTTCGATCAGAACGATCTTTCCTTGCAGCCTTCGCTGGCGGCTTCGTGGACGATCGATCCGACGGGGACGGTGTACACCTTCACGCTGCAGCAGGGTGTGCGGTTCCACGATGACACATGCTTCGCGGACGGTGCCGGTCGTGCGTTCACAGCGCAGGACGTTGTGGAGAGCTTCACCGCATTGTGCTCCTTCAGCGAGATGAACCAGATGTTCTGGTTGTTCCAGGACCGTGTCCTGGGGGCGAATACCCAGTATGCGGCCACCGCAAAGGGAGAGGCAGGACCCGGGGTGAAAGGCATCGAAGCGATCGATCCGTTCACCGTTCGCATCACACTGACCGCTCCATGGCCCAGTTTTCTGCAAGTACTGGCGCACCAAGGATGTTGGATCTTCCCGAAGGAGCTGGTGGCACACCACGGAGCCGAAGCCCTCTGGCATCCGGTGGGCACAGGACCGTTCAGGCTGAAAAGTTGGACGAAGGGCGAGGTACTTGTGTTGGAACGGAATCCGGTGTATTGGGGGAAGGACGAACTGGGCAACCCGTATCCGTTCCTTGATGCCATGCGGTACACTTTCATCAAGGACAAGAACCAGGAGTTGGACGAATTCGCGAAGGGCCACCTGAGTGTGATCTACGAGCTTCCAGTTGAGCGCACCGACTTCCTGAAGACCAGCAGCACCGGTTTCCAGGTGCAGACGATCCCGGGCCTCACGATCCAGTTCTATGGCTTCAATATGCGTCAACCTCCGTTCGATGACGTCCGGGTCCGCAGGGCGTTCTCCATGTCCATAGACCGGCAGGTGATCGTGGACAGCGTGCTCAACGGACTGGCGGTGGCCGCGAGCCGCGGGGTCGTCGCCCCTGGCTTCGACACCTATCCGTACGACACCATACCCCCTACGACGTACGATCCGGATGGTGCACGCGAACTGTTGGCCGAGGCTGGCCATCCGGGCGGCAAGGGCCTGCCGACCGCATACCTGCAAGTGAACAACGACGGATTCGGCTATGTGCGCGTTGCCGGCATCGTCCAGTCCATGTTGGAGCGGAACCTCGGTGTGCGGGTGATCACCTCCGTGCTACCGGCCGAGCAACATTACGAACGTGTGCGCATGGGTCGTGCACAGTTCTGGCGTGAGGGGTGGATCGTGGACCATCCCGATCCGGAGAACTTCCTCGCGTTGTTCTATGGGAAGAGCGTTCCGGTGGATACAGCGACCCCGTCCTACCTGAACAGCACGCGCTACCGCAACGCACGTTTCGATTCGCTCTACGCTGCGGCTTTGAGTACGGCGGATAGGCCCGTGCGCATGGCCCTGTTGGCAGGCGCGGAGAAACAGCTGATGGATGACATGGCCGTAGTGCCGCTCTATCACGAACGGTCGGTGCGTTTGCTGCAACCATGGGTCCGGGACCTGCCGATCAATGGCATGGAGTATCGCGATCTCCGCGGGGTGTGGTTCGACCCCGCCGCCCGCAAGGGTCAATGAGGTCGTCCTGAAACGTGCGCATGCACCAGCCGCTTGGCCAGCGGTACGAAGGTTTCCACGTATGGCAGGTCGAGGTCCGTTTCCACCACGAAGGTCGCCGGGTTCGGAAGCAACGGATGCTGGTGGATGAGCTCCGCTTTCATGTGTTCGTACGTGCAGGTGATCCCTGCTGTATATGTCGTCACGTACCGTGTGAACACGCTGCGATGGTGGAACTCGGCCCTCGGGTCCAACAGCAGGGGAATGGAGTAGCCATAGACCCGCGTGCCATGCCCGGTACGCAGCAAGATCCAGCCTTCGGAGATGTGTAAGGGCTGTAGACCGACCGGACCGAACCGGATGTGCTGTTCGAGTTCAGTGCGCAATCCGAGCCCCTCGTTCTGGACCTGCATCAATCCAGGTACTGCGAAGTCCACCACATCGTCGATCACCCTGAGCAGCGCACCATCCTGCGGTCTTTCATGGACCGCCTCCCCGGTCGTTGGGTCGAATCCTGTCAATGGTCCACCAAGACTGCGTGCCAATTGTTCCTTGGAGCGTTGCAGATGGAGCAACTCCTCCATATGGGATTGAACATGTTCGAGGTAGGGGTAGAGTTTCCGTTCCGCGAACCGGGCCTTCACCCGTTGCAGGAAGCCGAGCAGCGTGTACTGCTTCATCTCAAGGTCGATGGACGGGGAGTACAGCCAATCCTTCGGTAACCCGGTATATGCGCCTGCGTGCATGTTCATCCTTGGAACGGCTTGTTCAAAATTATTGTTGCCCGGCCGGGGCTTCAAGTGTGACAGGACCCACCTTTGACGTCTCCAAGCAAACGTCACACCAATGCACCGACCCTCACCCTGGGCCCTGGCCCCTGTTCTCCTCAGCCTGTTGTTCGTTGCTTGTGTGCCCGCCCGCAAGTACGAGGAGGCCGACCAACGGGCCAGAAGCCTGCAAGCGGAGACCGATGCCGCAAAGGCACAGGCTTTGGAGGCCAAGACCAGCATGGATGAGATGAGCGGGAGCTTGGCCGAGTGCAAGAAGCGGAACGGTGAGTTGGAGCGCGATACCACCGTTCTTGGTACATCGCTTCGTCAGATGACCAAACAATACGACAAGATCAATGGGTTGAACGACGAGCTTCTGGAGAAGTACAACGCCTTGTTGACCGGGGCGAGCGGCGAGAACCGCAAACTGCTCACGGACCTTGAAGCGACGCGATTGGACCTGCAGAACAAGGAGGATTCACTGAACGCCCTGGCCATCAGCATCGGGGAAAAGCAAGCGGCGCTGGTGGATCGTGAAGCCAAACTGGCTGAACTGCAGGAACAGATCGCCGCGAAGGATGCCGCCATGAAGAGCCTGAAGGACCGGGTGAGCCAGGCCCTGTCCGGGTTTGAGGGCAAAGGGTTGACCGTGGAGCAACGCAACGGACGGATCTATGTGAGCATGGACAACAAGCTGCTCTTCCCGAGCGGTAGCGCCACTGTGGACGCCAAGGGCCGCGAAGCCATCGGCAAATTGGCCAAGGCCATCGAGAACGAAAAGGACCTCAGCATCCTGGTCGAAGGCCACACCGATACCGACAAGATCGCCGGCGGAAGCGCCTACAAGGACAACTGGGATCTCAGCGTCATGCGTGCGACAAGCGTGGTCAGGATCATCCAGGAGACCAGCAAGACCGATCCGGTCCGCATCACAGCGGCTGGCCGTGGCGAATACGTTCCGGTGGACCCATCGGACAAAGCCAAGAACCGCCGCATCGACGTGGTCCTGATCCCCGACCTGAAGGAACTCTACAACCTGGTCAAGGAGTAGGGTCCAACGTTCAAGAAGCCGAGGGTTCCGGCAATTTCGTTGCTAGCCATTTCCGCGCATCGGCCTCGCTCAAGAAGACCCCGGTGGGATAGGGTCTTGGGTGATAGCGGAAGTAGATGTTCGTCAACCGCTCATTGAACGAGCTCTGTGTGGCGAAAGCCATGCGCTCCACGTTCCCACAACCGCCGTTCACTTCGTCATGGTCGATGGTCAGCACATCGAGGTCGAAATCCAGCTCCGGCGGAAGGATGGCCAGTACATCCGTCCCCGGGCTCCCAAGTTGGCGTTTTGCAAGCACGATCTGGGTCATCCCCTCCACGTCCAACTTCACATCAGGCTTGAACCGCAGCTCGATCAGCCCATCGGAGACACGCTCCAGGACGGCCGATCGGGTATCGATCAATTGATGTTCCATGTTCATCCTGCAAAATTAGAAAGTATGCACGCATACCAATCGCGGGATACGGGCCGATCCAGCTCTTTACCAACTCTTAACGATCCCAAGGATCGACGGAAAGAGGCGTGATCACTTCAACGCTGTAATGGCGCCGACACAGTTCCTCGGGGATCCAGGTGCTGCGCAACGGTACTTTCACTGCCGTGCAGCGCGTGACGATCATAGGAGGCGGTCCTGCCGGGATGATCGCGGCCGAGCGGCTTTCCGATCATTTCGAGGTCCACCTCTACGAGCAGGGTCGAACACTGGGCCGCAAGTTCCTGGTGGCCGGTGACGGTGGTTTGAACATCACCACGAAGGCTGGGGGAGAAGCGCTGCGCGAATGGTACGCTCCGGCAGCGTGGATGGACCCGATGCTCGATGCCTTCGGTCCATCGGAATTGAGGGCGTGGTTGCAGGGTCTTGGGATCCCCACATTCATCGGATCCAGTGGAAGGGTCTTCCCGGAGCGTGGCATCAAGCCGGCCCAGGTGCTGAAGGCCATCACAATGCGCTTGCAGAACAAAGGCGTGCATATCCATCCTGAGCATCGCTTCGTCGGCTTCGATCGAGCTGTGCGACCGCTCATGGACCACAACGGCACGTCGTTGGAAGTGCGGAGCGAACACACGCTCTTCGCTTTGGGCGGTGCCTCATGGAGCAGGACGGGATCCACGGGAGAATGGCGCACGCACTTCGAAGGCATCGGTGTGCGCACTGTTCCCTTTCGTGCGAGCAACTGCGGTGTGGTGGTCGATCTGCCGGAGACCATCCGCCCGCACATCGGTAAGCCGTTGAAGAATATCGCCATCACGGCCGGTGGACGGACCGTTCGTGGTGAAGCCACGATCACGGAACACGGTCTTGAGGGCAATGCGATCTACCCGCTCATTCCGGAGGTCCGCGCACAGCTGGATGCGAACGTCATAGCGGAGTTGATCATCGACCTGAAACCGGACAGTTCCCTCGGGATGCTCGAACAACGCCTGTCAGGAGCCGCGTGGAAGGAACGGATGGCGGCACTGCGGATGGACCGTTCGACAGTTGCGTTGTTCAAGGCGTTCACCCCAGTTCAGCGCTATTTGGATGGGCGTTCACTCGCACAGGACGTGAAGCAATTGCATGTTCCGGTCACGGGGTTGCGGCCCATCGAGGAAGCCATCAGTACCGTAGGCGGTATCGCATTGGACGAAGTGGATGATGACCTTTCGTTGAAGGGACACCCGCATCTATTCGTTGCCGGTGAAATGCTCGATTGGGATGCACCCACCGGAGGCTTCCTGTTGCAAGGAGCATTCACCACGGGCCGTTGGGCCGCGGAAGCGATCGCGCAGCGTGCGAAGAACGGTCAACCGAAGAGGTGACCGAGTACCTCGTCCACACGACCGACCTGGACGACATCGATGCCCTTGACCGGCTCGACAGCTTTTGTCCCCTTCGGAACAAAGATCCGTGCGAAGCCCAATTTGGCTGCTTCGGCGATCCGTTGCTCCGTTCGCGTCACGGGGCGTATCTCGCCGGTCAAGCCTACTTCACCGGCGAAGCACGCATCCATGGGCACTGCGATATCGGCATTGCTGCTGAGTACGGCACACACCACGGCCAGGTCGATCGCGGGTTCCTCCACACGGAAACCACCGGCGAGATTCAGGAACACGTCCTTCTGCCCCAGCCGGAAGCCACAACGTTTCTCCATCACGGCGAGCAGCATGTTCAAGCGCCGTAGATCGAAGCCGGTGGAACTCCGTTGCGGAGTTCCATAGACCGCAGTACTGACCAATGCTTGCACTTCGATCAACAACGGGCGCATGCCTTCCATCGTTGCAGCGACCACCACACCGCTCGGACGGTCTTCCCGACGGCCGGTCAACACTTGGCTGGGATCGTCCACTTCGGCGAGCCCGCTGCCGCGCATTTCATAGATGCCGAGTTCGTTCGTGCTACCGAAACGGTTCTTCAAGGGGCGCAACAACCGGAACGCATGGTCGCGATCACCCTCGAACTGCAGCACGCAATCGACCATGTGCTCCAACACTTTCGGCCCCGCGATGTAACCATCCTTCGTGATGTGTCCGATAAGCACGATGGGTACACCGGTCGTCTTCGCGAAGCGCATCAGTTCGGCCGTGCATTCACGCACCTGACCTACACTTCCCGGGCTTGCGTCGAGAACCGCCGTGTGCAGCGTTTGGACACTATCGATCACGACCAAACCGGGCTCCAGCGCCTCTATGTGCTTGAAGATGTTCTGCGTATTCGTCTCGGTCAGAACAAGGCAATTCGCATCCTGGGGTCGTCGAAGCCCTGTGGGGGCATCAGCCTGTAATCGCTCCGCGCGCATCTTCACCTGGTGCTCGCTCTCTTCGCCGCTCACATAGAGCGTCTTCAACTGCGGGTTCCGCAGCGCGGTCTGCAGCAGCAACGTGCTTTTCCCGATGCCCGGTTCACCGCCGAGCAACGTGATGCTGCCAGGGACGAGCCCACCACCGAGAACGCGTGAAAGCTCCCGGTCGCTCAGCGCGATGCGAGGCCCGTCCTGCGCGGGGATATCATCGATCGCAATAGGCTTCGGGATACGGCTCTTTACGCGTTGTGGCGTGCCACGTTTCTCTTCCACGCGGTCCACGACCTCTTCCACAAGAGTGTTCCATTCCTTGCACTGGCCGCATTGTCCCAGCCATTGCGCATAGCTGGTGCCGCAGTTCTGGCAAACGAATTTCGAACGCAGCTTAGCTGCCATGGCGGATCTTCTCGACCAGCGCAGTGGTGGAGAATCCGTCCACCAGCTTCAGGGCGCGCACATCACCACCCTGCTTTCTTACCACATCGGAACCCACGATATCCTCCGGTTTCCAGTCGCCGCCCTTCACCAACACATCGGGTCCGATCGCGTTGATCAATTCCAGCGGTGTGTCCTGATCGAAGATCACAACGGCATCGACCAGCCGCAATGCCGCCAGCACCTTGGCCCGGCTGTCCTGGTCGTTCAATGGGCGATCGGCGGCTTTGCCCAGGCGACGAACGCTGGCATCACTGTTCAGGCCGATGATCAATCGATCACCAAGAGCGGCGGCCTCCTGCAGGTATTCGACATGGCCACGATGCAGGATGTCGAAGCAACCGTTGGTGAACACGATCCGATCACCCTTCATCCGCCAGATGTTCGCCGAACGCACCACTTGGACGATGTCCATGATGCGTTTGTCTACGGTCGCTTGGGCGGGATCGGTGATCATTGGTCAACGTGTTTCCGGCTGCGGGAGACCAAAAGTAGCGATACCCCACCGAGCGTGATGATCATCAACGTCTGTGCCACCCAGAGCAACCAGCCCATGGCCAGCGCATCAGGTCGGATCAAACCGCCTCCCTCCGGCGGTGCCATGTACATGCCCACGATCAAGGCCACGAAGGCGGGGAAAACACCGATCCCGCCTTGCACCAGGATGATGCCCACGGAACCGGCCAGGAATCCGGCCATGATGCCCGCAGCAGGCACCTCGGCCGTGGTAGGCAGTGCGTAGAACCCAACAGCGAACATGGCAACGTAGAGGGTCCAGATGATGAAGGTGTGCAGGATGAACGGTCCCTTGTCCTTTGTTTGGAATACCGACCGGACACCGGCGATAAATCCACGGATCGCATCCTTGGCCCGCGCCCGCAATTCAGGTCGGGACCAGATCATGTACGCTCCGCCGATCAACGCGAGCACAAGGACCACGCTGAACCACGTCCCCCAACCGGTCGACCCCGCCCCTTGGACCGGTTCTCCTTGGTCGGCCCGGAATGCAGCAATGCGCTCCTGGAACATCCCGAGCCTGTCCCATTGCAACGCCAGGGTGACCCCTGCGATCGAAAGCAGCATCACCATATCCACTGCCCGCTCAGCGAGTATGGTGCCGAAACCGCGTTCGAACGGCACACCTTCGGTGCGGTAGAGGGTCACTGCCCGGCTCGCTTCGCCGGCCCTTGGCAACAACATGTTCATGAAATACCCGGTCATTACCGCATGGTAACTGTTCCAGAAGCGGGTCTCGTAGCCCATATGGCCCAGCAGATAGCGCCACCGCCAAGCCCGGCTCATGTGGCTGAGCCAGCCGAGGATCACACAGGCCAGCAGCCACCACCAGTTGGCCTGGCCGAAGGCGGTGAAGAGCTCGCCGCGTTGTTCCTCGTCCAGTTGGTTGTAGAAGTAGAACACCAACCACACTCCAAGTGCGATCGGCACCAGCACTTTCAGGATCCCGAAGATGGTCTTCTTCATGCGCGGAGGCGGTTCGTGTGCTCGTTGGGGAAAATGATGCTGGGTCGGGATCTCCTTGCCTCTTCAAGGCCCAATTGGGCGGTTGGGACAATAGCGTCGATCAGGTCCTCGCCGATCGTGATGCCGCCGATATGATCCAAGTTCGCCTCGGAAACCCGGACGCGATGGATCTTGGTTCGGACGACTTCGATGGTCATGGTCCCCTGAATGGGCGGCGAAAGTACACTGAGCACCCGGTGAGGGCTTCAGCGGAGCAGCGTGATATTGTCGATCAACCGGACCGGTCCTACTTGGGCAGCGATAAGGGCAACGGCCGTGGACCGCGTACCCCAATCCGCAAGTGGTACCAGGGTGTCGATGTCGGCGATGCCGAAATAGTCCACGGTCACCGCTGGTTCTTCAGCGATCTTGGCCAAAGCGGCCTGGCGGGTAGCTTCAACGGTGGATCGGAACGCCTCCTTGGCGGTCACAGCGAGTGCTTTGTAGAGTATGGTCGCCTGATCACGCTCAGTTGGGTCAAGGCGCGCGTTGCGGGAACTCAGGGCCAGTCCATCTTCGGAACGAACTGTAGCACAGGGTATTATGGCTTCGGGCCACCGTTGCTCTCGGGCGATGTGCCGCAGGATGGTCAGTTGCTGCCGGTCCTTTTCGCCGAAGAATGCCCTGTCCGGTCGCACGTAGTGGAAGAGCCGTTCCACCACGTTCACGACCCCTTGGAAATGGCCGGGCCGTGATGGCCCCTCCCAGTGATCGTCCAGCCCACCAAGGTCATAGGTGCGTGGGGTGAATTCGGAAAAGATAGCCTCCTTCCCCGGCGCGAACAAGGCGTTGCACCCCGCAGCCCTGAGGAGTTCGACGTCCTTGTCCAGTTGGCGGGGATAGAGCCGAAGGTCCTCCGGGTTGTTGAATTGCAAGGGGTTCACGAAGATGCTGCATACCACCCGGTCGCACGCGGCGTTGGCCCGGTGCACGAGATCCAAGTGCCCTTCGTGCAAGGCACCCATGGTGGGAACGAAGCCAATACTGGCCCCGGTGCTCCGGGCTTGGGCGGTCCATTCGGCAATGGCCGGGGGGGAGGTGATGAAGTCCACGATGGACGCGGGGTACAAGGGTGTTGGAAGGCGGTGAAACTAGGGTTCCATGTTGAAGTTCCGCTGAAAAGTCTATATTTTTGTACCCGCAATTCCTCCCCCCAACATCATGAGCTTGAAGAACGTGAAGGTCCTCACCATTTCCCAGTCGATCCAACCCTTCATGGACGGTCCGGAGGAAATGGCGAAGGTCGCGCGCCAATTGCCGCAAGGCATCCTGGATTGCGGCAACGAGATCCGTGTGTTCATGCCGAAGTTCGGCTGCATCAACGAGCGTCGGCACCAGTTGCATGAAGTGATCCGGCTCAGCGGGATGAACCTCATCATCAACGATACCGACCACGCCTTGCTGATCAAGGTGGCCAGCGTGCCCAGTGCGCGCATGCAGGTCTACTTCATCGATAACGAGGAGTATTTCAAGCGCAAGGCAGATACGCACGACGCCCAAGGCAACTTCTTCCCGGACAACGACGAGCGCGCCCTGTTCTTCGGCCGCGGTGTGCTGGAGACCGTGCGCAAGCTCGGCTGGGTGCCGGACATCATCCATTGCCACGGTTGGATGACAGCCTTCGTGCCGCTTTATGTGCGCCATCATTTCGCAGATGACCCCCACTTCGAGAACACCAAGCTCGTGTTCAGCGTCTACGACCAGAAGGCCGAACCGCTGGACAAGGACCTGGCCAAAAAGCTGGCCATGGAGGGCTTCGACAAGGAATTGCTGAAAGGCCTCTCCAAGCCTACGACCGACGACCTGATCAAGTTCGGCATGGGACTGTCCGACGCCGTTGTGCGTTCGAGTTCGAAGCTGGGCAAGGGGCTGGAGGCAGCAGTGAAGGCTTACGACAAGCCGGTGTTGGCTTATTCCACCGATGCCGAGCAGGTGCAGGCCCACGCCGATTTCTACAGCAGCGTACTGGAGGAAGCCCTCGTTTGAGGCAGTGACGTCCATGCAACGGATTACGACCGCTGGCGGGCCACTTTGGGCCGTCGTGCTGGCAGGGGTATTGCTGCTGCAAACAGGCTGCAAGAAGCCCGACGAGGACTTGGGTTTGGCGCTGCTGCCGGGTGATCCATTGGGTACGCTGGTCGACACCTCGACATTGAGGGCGTTTTCGTTCGCAGATACAGTGTTGCGCACGAGCGGACTGACACGGAACCTGGTCGGATCCTATGTGGACCCGGATTTTGGTCTGGTCAAGACCGGCATCGTGGCGCAGGTCCGGCTTGCCACCAGCAACGTAGGCCTGAACCAGGATAACTCCGGATTGCGCGCCGACAGTATTGTGCTGGCCCTTGCCTTCGAGCTGCCCAATTCCAGCTACGGCAATTTGAATGCGCAGGAGTTCAGGGTATTCGAGGTCGCCGAGGACCTGTATTTCGACAGCCTGTACCATACCGATGATATTCCGGACGTTGTGGCGAACGACCTGGTATATCCGCACCGGAGCCTGATCACACCGGATCCCTTCAACCCCGTTGCCGTGACCAATGACACCTTGGTGCCCCAGCTCCGGATCCGTTTGAAGGATGAGTTGGCGGAGCGGTTCCTCGATGCATTCGGAACACCGGACCTGGTCGACAATACCTCATTCCTGGCGTTCTTCAAGGGATTGCATATCGCGGTCGACAACGGCACACAGGTCCCCTATCAAGCGGGCATCCTGCACATCAACACCCTGAGCAGTGCCAGCAAGTTGACGGTCTACTACAAGGATGCGAACAACCAACCGGACCTGGGGCGCACCTTCGATATGCTGATGAACAGCAACTGTGTGCGCTACACGGTCTTGGAGCGCGATCGGTCGCAGGCCCTTTCTCCCGCCGTGGAACAAGCGTTGCAGGATTCCTCCGCACCGGCCCCGCTCCTCTATCTGCAAACTCTCGGCGGCTCGCGCGCGGCCATCCGGTTCCCGGGTTTGGCGGCCTATGCCGACCAGCGTCTTGCGCTGGCCAAGGCCGAACTGGTGCTGCCCATTGCAGGGACCTACTACCCGTACTACCCACCCCCTTCACTGCTGTTCCTTTTCCGCCAGGTCAATGGCAGTGACCAATTTCTCCCGGACGAATCACAGGGCATAGGGGGTATCGGAGGAACGTTCAACACCACGGCACAGGAATACCGGTTCGCGATCACGCGGTACGTGCAGGGGGTAATGAACGGTTCGATCCCGGACAACGGAGTGGAGCTGGTCACCAGCAGCAATGGCGTAAGCGCCAACAGGGCGATCCTCAACGGGCCGGACCATCCCGATCATCCGATGCGCCTGGAACTTACATTTACCACATACTGAACCCGCATGTGTGGAATCGTGGCCTACCTGGGCGATAAGGAAGCCTACCCCATCCTGATCAACGGCTTGCGCCGCTTGGAGTACCGCGGGTACGATAGTGCCGGCGTAGCCTTGTTGCAAGGTGACAACCTCGCGATCTACAAGTGCCAAGGCAAGGTGAGCGACCTGGAATCGCATGTGAACGGTCATTCCACGAAAGGCAGTGTTGGGATCGGACATACCCGTTGGGCAACGCACGGGCCACCCAACGACGTGAACGCCCACCCGCACCAAGGCACCAGTGGTGATCTGGCGCTGATCCACAACGGGATCATCGAGAACTATGCCGCTATCAAGGAGGAGTTGATCCACCGCGGGCACAAATTCCGCAGCGATACGGACACCGAGGTGCTCGTGCATTTGATCGACGACATCCAGCGGACCGAAAAGGTGGATCTGGCAGAGGCGGTCCGGTTGGCGCTGGACAGCGTGGTTGGAGCGTATGCCATTGTCGTGCTCGATCGCAAGTCCCCTGATGTGATGGTGGCTGCCCGCAAGAGTTCGCCGTTGGTGATCGGCATCGGCGAGAACGGGGAGCACTTCGCGGCCAGCGATGCGACACCGATCGTGGAACACACCAAGAACGTGGTGTACTTGGAGGATGGCGAGATCGCGGTCATGGATCGCAACAAGGGGTTGAAGATCCGCAACATCAAGAACCAGGACAAGACACCGTTCATCCAGGAGCTGGAGATGCACCTGGAGGCGCTGGAGAAGGGCGGATACGACCATTTCATGCTCAAGGAGATCCACGAACAGTCACGGAGCATCCGGGATTGTTTGCGCGGTCGTTTGAACCTCTCGAAAGGAGAGGTCGTTCTCGGCGGTATCAAGGATTACGAGCAGAAATTCGTCAATGCAAAGCGTATCCTCATCGTTGGCTGCGGCACGAGTTGGCATGCGGGAATGGTGGGTGAATACCTCTTTGAGGAGTTTGCGCGCATCCCGGTCGAAGTGGAGTACGCCAGTGAGTTCAGATATCGCAATCCGATCGTCGGCGAGGACGATCTCGTGATCGCCATCAGCCAGAGCGGTGAAACGGCGGACACGCTTGCCGCCATAGAACTGGCGAAGAACCGGGGGGCCACCATCATCGGCATCTGTAACGTCGTTGGGAGCAGCATCGCACGCGTCACACATGCGGGCTCTTACACGCACGCTGGTCCGGAGATCGGTGTGGCCAGTACGAAGGCGTTCACCGCGCAGGTGACCGTTCTTACGTTGATGGCCTTGATGATCGGCAAGAAGAAGGGCATGCTCAGCGGCGGCAACTTCTACCGGCTATTGAACGAGTTGGACGCCATTCCGGACAAGGTCCAGAAGGTGCTCGGGTCCGAGGAGCAGATCAAGTACATCGCCGACATCTACAAGGATGCTTCGAACGCCCTTTATCTGGGCCGTGGCTACTGCTTCCCGGTGGCGTTGGAGGGGGCGTTGAAGTTGAAGGAGATCAGCTACATCCATGCCGAAGGTTATCCTGCCGCGGAAATGAAGCACGGCCCGATCGCCTTGATCGACGATGCCATGCCGGTGTTCGTGATCGCCACCAAAGGAGCGAGCTACGAGAAAGTGGTCAGCAACATCCAGGAGGTGAAGGCGCGCAAAGGCAAGATCATCGCCATCGTTACCGAAGGGGACACGGTGGTGAAGGGTCTGGCCGATCATGTGATCGAGATCCCCGAAACGCCGGATGCCTTGGTACCACTGCTGAGCGTGGTGCCGTTCCAGCTGATCAGCTACCACATCGCCGTGATGCGGAACTGCAACGTGGACCAGCCACGCAACCTGGCGAAGAGCGTCACTGTGGAGTGAGCCGTTCTTTCGGCTTGCCCCACATGAACACGCGATCGTTGTTGCGGTAGGCCGCCAAGTCGCGCGAGAACAGCAGGTGACCAAGGTCCAGCAGGACCAGGACCCCGAAACCACCGAAGGTGACCCCGTAGATGATGGCGACCTTGGGCGTGGTCCCCAGATAGATCCGGTGCGCGCCGAAAGGCCCGAGCAACACGGCCAACGCACTGCTGATCGCCCGTTCGTTCTCGACCGTCACCTCGACACTATCGTCCAGGACGATCATGTTCTTCGCAACGAACGGACCTCCTGCCCATGCGGGGGCGGCCAAGGCGACGAAGAGGACGAGCAGGAGGGGTTTCACGATCTGGCGTCGAGCACGGATGGGAGTGGAACGGGCGCGGAAGAAGGGTCCACCGGCGCCCGTGCGATCAACGACCGGACCTACTTCCCAGCATCATAGCGACGGGCCACTTCGGGCCAGTTCACCACGTTCCAGAAAGCGGCGATGTAGTCCGGGCGACGGTTCTGGTAGTGCAGGTAGTAGGCGTGCTCCCAAACGTCCATGCCGAGAACGGGTGTGCCACCGCATCCGGTATCGGGCATCAACGGATTGTCCTGGTTCGGGGTACTGCATACCTCGAGCTTACCGCCTTTTTGGACACAGAGCCAAGCCCAGCCACTGCCGAAACGGGTGGTACCTGCGGCTGCGAATTTCTCCTTGAAAGCGTCGAACGAACCGAAGTCGCGGTCGATCGCACTCGCCAAAGCCCCGTCCGGCTTCCCACCAGCGTTAGGGGCCATCACTTTCCAGAACAGGCTATGGTTGTAATGCCCGCCGCCGTTGTTGCGAACGGCCATATTGGTCATGTCCAGGGCCTTCATCAGGTCCTCAATGGACTTGTCCGCAAGGGGCGAACCCTCCAGAGCTTTGTTCAGGTTGGTGACGTAGGCATTGTGGTGCTTGCCATGGTGGATCTCCATGGTTCGTGCGTCGATGTGGGGCTCCAGCGCGTTGTGCGCGTAGGGTAGTTCGGGAAGTGTGAAGGCCATTTTGGTCGGTTTCTGGCGTGATTTGGTCGAATGGAAGGTCGAAGGTAGGCACGGTGAGGCCGATCCTGTTGTGGGAATGGAACATCCTTCTACCTTTGCGCCCACTTTCACCAAAAAAGTACACGTAAATGATCAAGAAGTTCGCACTGCTCGCCACTATGGCAGCGATGTTCGTAGCCTGCAGCAGCAGCGCTCCGGAGACCATGGAGAACGCTGCCGACGAGACTGCCAACTCTGCTCAAGAAATGATGGATAAGGCTGCCGCTGAGGCTGAAGCCGCTGCCGCTGAGGCCGCTGCTGCTGCTGCTGCTGCTGCTGATACCGCTGCCGCAGCTGCTACCGATGCTGCTGCCGCTGCTACCGAAGCTGCCACGGAGGCCGTAGCTCACTAAGCTACCGACCATTGAACCGCGAAAGGGGCCATTCGGCCCCTTTCTCTTTTTCCAGCCCAGCCTTGTTCACTGGGCGATCATCATGGAAAGTTCCTGCGCGGCCCGTTGGTAGGCAGGGTCCTTTTCCAGCAGTATGCGGTAGTAGCCATCGTCGCCCCACACGTTCCGGGCGATCCCGGCCTTGAGGCGCGTGGCGATCTGGCTGCGGGAACGGACGGCATCACCCGGACGGACGAGTATCTTCTGGGTGGCCGCATAGCGGTCCAGGTCCGCCAGGAGCGCCGCACCAACGGTGAACTGTTCTGCGAACTCGGCCGAGGTCTTGTACCGGGCCAGCAGTTTCGCCCTGTCGCGATCGGCAATATCGAAGGAGAACTGGTTCAACGTACCACTGAAGAACAGGTCGGTGAGGTAACTGGAGCTCTCCGTGGTATCCGTGGGTACGAAGAGATCGGGGGTGATACCGCCGCCGCCATAGACCGTCCTTCCCTTCAGCGTGGTGTACTCCTTGGTCGTGTCCGTGGGAATGCTGTCGGCGTTCAACAGTTCACCATGACCTGCGCGCGCCTCGAAGTCGTCCATGTAGTCGATGCCTTCGCCGTACGGACGTTGGATGGATCGCCCGCTTGGAGTGTAGTACCGCGCTGTCGTGATGCGCACCGCGCTACTGTCCGGCAACGGGACATGTTCCTGCACCAATCCCTTTCCGAATGTTCGGCGACCGACGAGAAGTCCACGATCATTGTCCTGGATCGCACCGGCGATGATCTCACTGGCACTGGCCGATCCTTCATCGATGAGCACTGCGAGGGGAATGTCCTCGTACCCGCCTTTGCGCGTGGCTTTGGCATCCTGCCTTGGGGAATGCCGCCCTTCGGTGTAAACGATATCACGACCACTGGGCAGGAATTCATCGGCCAGGTCGATGGCGGAATTGAGGAAACCCCCTCCATTCCCACGCAGGTCCAGTACGAGCCGCTTCATTCCCTTTTCCTTCAACGCGTCGGCTGCAGCGACGAACTCGGTGTGTGTGTTCTTGGCGAAGCGTACGAGCTTGATGTAGCCCGTCCCGTTGGCATCGATCATCGAAGCAGCCACACTGTTGATCGGGATCTTCCCCCGTTCGATGGCCACATCGAAGGGCTTCGGCTTGCCATGCCGCAGTATCCCTACGACCACCTCGCTTCCCTTCGGCCCACGAAGGTGTTTCATCACTTGCTCATTGGTGATGTTGATGCCGGCGATCTTCTCACCGTTCGCCGAAATGATGCGATCTCCTGCACGGATCCCCACGGCAGCGCTCGGTCCGCCCTCCACCGGCGAGATCACCACAACGGTATCGCGCTGGATGGCGAACTCCACACCGATGCCGTCGAAACTGCCTTCCAACGGTTCTTGTGCAGCACGGATCTCCGCTGCGCTGATGTAGTAACTGTGCGGATCAAGGCGTTGCAGGATGTCCTGAAGCACCTCGTCCACCAAGGCGTTCTTCTGCACAGTGTCCACGTACTGCTGATCGATGAGGTCCAGCACCTGGCCGATCTTGTCCGAGGCACTGGGCTGGCGCAACTGGAACACGGCGAGCGGCCCACCCGACGTGGAGGCGATGTCCTGTCCGATGAAGAGCCCGGCCACCAACGCCACTGCGAGCAGCAGGGGGAAGAATGGGGAAAGGCCGCGGCGTGGCTCGGACATCTTACTGGGGATCCAATTTGGTTACGAGCAGGCCCCCGTCCTTCAATAGGTCAAGACCGGCGGTGTCCTTGTAAGCATCCAGGTAGACCAGTCGTTTAATGCCGGACTGCAGGATCAGCTTGCTGCACTCCTTGCAGGGGGAGTGTGTCAGGTACAACGTAGCCGCTCGGGCATTGTTCGTGCTCCGGGCCACCTTCAGGATCGCATTGGCCTCCGCGTGAAGGACGTACCAATGTGTATTACCGCTCGGATCCTCACAATCGTTCGAAAAGCCGGTAGGCGTGCCGTTGTACCCATCGCTGATGATCATGCCCTCCTTAACGATCAAGGCGCCTACCTTCTTGCGGACACAGTGGCTGAGCTTGGCCCACTCCAAGGCCATCTTCATGTACGCACGGTCGTAACGCTCCTGCTTGGTGGGGTCGGCGTGAACGATGGTATCCTGTGCCGTGGACATGGGTCCTAAGTGGCACGGCCGCGTTGAGCGGCCGTGTTTCGAGTACCCAGGGCGGGAGTCGAACCCGCACGACTTGCATCACTGGTGTTTGAGACCAGCGCGTCTACCAATTCCGCCACCTGGGTAGGTGTTGGGGACGCGAAATTACGGCTTCGTGCGGAATGCGGAGATGAAAAGAGGTGAGAAACCCAGGTGCGTGTCAAGCGACCGAGGAACCCGGAGGATCCCGCCCTTAACAACAAGTGCTATCGCGGTACCTACTCTTTGATGAAGCGGCCGGTATGAACGGTTCTTCCTCCAACCGTGCGTAACGCGTACGGTCCGGGAGCGAGCCCTGCCAGGTCGATGGTCGTGGTTGCGCCAGTTGTCGGGACCTGTGCGATCAGAACACCACGCATATCGAACACGTGCAGCGCGGTCCCGCGCTGCACATCTGAAGTTCGCACCGTTAATGTGCTGGCAACGGGAACCGGATATAGGGCCAGTGTGGACATGCCGGGGTGGTCATGAATGCCGGAAGTGACCACGCCATCGCAAGCTGTGCCCGTTGCCATAAGTCCAGGAATGGTCTCCGCGAATGCTGCGACGCTATCCACGCGTTGTTGGAGGGCGGCAACACTGGCCAACGCTCCACCAGCAGTAGCTCGCGCAAGGACGTAGGCGATCAAGATGTCATGTTCCGCGCCGGGTTCAAGGGTTATCGGCCCCATGATCGCCAAGCCACGTGGATCCTGCGGTGAAGTTGCAAGGTCCGCTGCCCACGGTGGTTGTGGAACACCGTACGTTCCCAGGCCAAGAGGGTCGGAGTCTCCGGGATAGGCGAACAATGCCGCGGGTGCACCGGGGGTGTCCGCGTAACCACTTCCGCCGTAGGTCAATGGTGTCCCATCTTTCCAGGTGGAGTTCATGTACTGAGCGAAGTGCGCAGTGATCGTAGGGTCTGTTCGTGGGCCGGGACCCTCGCGGTTGAAGTACATCGAGCGGTCCAGACCATGCCGTTCGTTGTCGATGACCCCATCATCATATCCGCTTCCATTGAAAGCAGGAATGGCCGGTTCAAGGTCATTGTCCAAACCATCCTGATCCAAACGCGGACCTTTAAGGATGACCATCCCGAAGGCGGGTGGTTGCTCTCCGAAGCCGATCGTTCCCTGGCAGTCGGCGTCATCGACGTCATCCCCATTGTAGATATACACCATGTTGCGGCCAACATCCGTGCCGATGACATCATCATTACTGCATCCGATGTCGAGGTCGGCAAAGTTGCCGATGCGGAAGTCGTTCAGTGTTTGCGTACCTCGGTTGTTGATGGTGTAATGGACGAATACGGTCTGTTCCAGGAACGGATCGGTGTTGGCGTATGCGAAAGGCATCATGTGCACCTCCAGGCCGATGCCCCCGCCACCGCTTTGGGCGTGAGGTGCGAGCCTGTCGTTGTAGATCACGTACAGCGCTCCATCGCCTGCGGTGCAGGGGTGATCGCCGTTCGCGGGGGTGTAGTCGCCGTCCATGTCATGGTCCACGAAAGGGGCCAGGTATAGGGATTGGCCGAGGGATGGATCACCCATCGCGGGCCAATCAAGGATCGTTTGAGGGATCTGATACCCGTTCGGGAATTCCGTCGCCACGTCGCACTCGGGGTTCTCCACGCAGTCGAAGTAGTTGCGGTGAAGTGCTATCTCGGCAGCGCCAACGCTCCAAACGCGATCGTACTGCTCGGAAACGTCGGTCGAAATACCCGCTGCTCCATCATTGGTCAGCGGACCTGGAAAAAAGTCCATTGCATCGTTGAAAAGGTGCGCGGCCAAGTTCAGCTGGTTGACGGGAGTTCGGCCCCCCATCCATAGACCCGAGGAATGCATCGCACTGGCGCCGTTCGGTAAAGAGAACCCGGACCCCGGAGCCCCGGCCCCTTCACCGATAAAGCCGTTGGAGTGGACCTGCATCTGTACCTCGTTCACATGCAGTATCGCGGTGCTTTGGGCGGTGCCTTCGCGGATCAAGAGAGCGAAAGCGAACAGGATGGTCAGCGCTCGGTCCATGGTCGGTCGGAGTTGGTTGGACAAGGAGTTCTTCCATGCCAACCTACCATCGCCATCGCCGTGAACGTTAGTGCGCCACAGCCAACGGCACGAACGGTTCATCCAACGGTCGGTACCGAAAGGTCGGAGGGTCCGCTCCTTGGGACTACAGCTTCCGCAACAACCCCCGCAGATCCACCTTCTCGCTCACGATGCGATCAAGAGCGGTGATCGCCACGCGTTCCTGTTGCATGGTATCACGGTCACGGATGGTCACCTTGTTGTCGGTTAGGGTATCGTGATCGATGGTGATGCAGTAGGGCGTGCCGATCGCGTCCTGCCGGCGGTAACGTTTCCCGATGCTGTCCTTGTCATCGAACTGGCAGTTGTGCGAGAGCTTCAGTTGATCGATGATCTCGCGCGCCTTCTCGGGAAGACCGTCCTTTTTGATCAGTGGTAGCACGGCGATCTTCACCGGGGCCAGGGGCGCGGGAATGCGAAGCACCACGCGCTCTTCACCGTTCTCCAACTTCTCTTCCACATACGCTGCGCTCAGCACGGCGAGGAACATCCGGTCCAGGCCGATCGATGTTTCCAGCACATACGGGATGTAGCTCTCGTTGCTCTCGGTATCGAAGTAGCGCAGCTTCTTGCCGCTGTACTCTTCATGTTGCTTCAGGTCGAAATCGGTGCGGCTGTGTATCCCCTCGAGCTCCTTGAAACCCATGGGGAACTTGAACTCGATGTCGCAGGCCGCGTCGGCGTAGTGCGCCAGTTTGATGTGGTCGTGGAAGCGGTAGTTGTCGGCGGGCAGGCCCAACGCGCGGTGCCAGGCGATGCGTTTCTCCTTCCACGTATCATACCACTCCTGCTGCGTGCCGGGCTTGATGAAGAACTGCATCTCCATCTGCTCGAACTCGCGCATGCGGAAGATGAACTGCCGCGCCACGATCTCGTTGCGGAAGGCCTTGCCCGTCTGCGCGATGCCGAAGGGGATCTTCATGCGCGCGCTCTTCTGCACGTTCAGGAAGTTCACGAAGATGCCCTGGGCTGTTTCCGGCCGCAGATAGATCGTGCTGCTCTCGCCGCTCACGCTGCCGAGCTCCGTGGCGAACATCAAATTGAACTGCCGTACCTCGGTCCAGTTCGCCGTTCCGCTGATCGGGCACTTGATCTCCTCGTCGATGATGAGTTGGCGCACTGCTTCGAGGTCGTTCGCTTCGAGTGCGGTCTTCATCCGACCTTCCACCGCATCGATGCGTTCCTGGCTGCGCTTCACGTTGGGGTTGGTGGCCCGGAACTGCACCTCATCGAATGCTTCGCCGAACTTCTTCTTCCCCTTCTCCACCTCCTTCTCGATCTTATCGGCGTATTTGGCCATGTGCTCTTCGAGGAGCACGTCGGCGCGGTAGCGCTTCTTGCTGTCCTTGTTGTCGATGAGCGGATCGTTGAAGGCATCCACGTGGCCGCTGGCCTTCCAGGTGGTGGGGTGCATGAAGATGGCTGCATCGATGCCCACGATGTTCTCGTTGAGCTTCGTCATGGCGTCCCACCAGTACCGGCGGATGTTGTTCTTCAGCTCGGCGCCATAAGGGCCGTAGTCGTACGTGGCGCTCAGTCCATCGTAGATCTCGCTGCTCTGGAACACGAAGCCATACTCTTTCGCATGGCCGATAAGGGTCTTGAGACGGTCTTCTTGATTGCTCATAATGGTGGGCGAACGCTCTGGAAACCTTCAGCGTCGCGGGCGCAAAGATGCACCGTATCGATCTTTTCCACCAGCGATAGGGAAGGCCCAAACGTCCCTATCCTAAGCAGATCACCACTTCATCCAAGTTACAGCGCTGGCCGGGCCAATGACCGGCGTGAAGCGCACGGTGTACAAGCCGGTCGGCCATGTGGTGGCGTCCACGTGAGTTGCACTGATACCGGATAGTGGCCCCAGAACGGTCGCGCCTCGTGCATCATAGACCGTGGTCATTCCTTGTGCACGTATAGGCAAGATCAAGTCGAAACCATCGATTCCCGGATTCGGGAAGAGTTCCAAAACGATAGGGCTGGAACGGTTGGTGATACCCATGCCCAAAGTACAATCCGTTATGCCGGGTCGCATGTAGTTGATGTCAGCATCCTCGTAGCATAGTAGTCCACCGATCAACCCTGGGCTCACTGCGGTGTTGCAATGCTCATGCGGAAGCAGAAAGGAATTCTTCGGGCCAAGCCGTTCGATGATCGTATCTGGTACCACGTATTCGAAGTCTTCCAAGATATTGTGGTTATCAACGGCCAGCCAACGGAGCGACAGACCATCTACCACTGTTCGGCCCGTATCTACGACCTCCACCCAGCTTTCATCGCTGCAGGCTAGCGGGAAAGGTAAAGGCACGAACGACCATCGATCGCCCGGTACAGCGTTGAAGTTGAAGAGGGTATCGAAGGAGTCGCTCGAAGGCACATAGATGAAGATCAAGCCTTCAACGTCATGCGTGTAGAACGGACCATCGTTCGTGGCAAAAGGTGAATCCACCTTACGGGTAGCTTGACCGTTAATGAACGTATCCAGGAGCGATTCATAAAGGTGGTAACCACTGATGGGAGGATTTGGAGGTCCGCTATTGATGGTCCACGGATAGTGCCACGTTGCACCGATCGGTGCCCACTGCTGTGCTGTCGTTGTCATGGACAGCATGACCACGATGACCGCTGTTGGAATCCTCATAGTCCTAGCCATTTGCCCGTACGGCGCTTAGTGCCGCTATCCATTGATTCGAGGGAATAGCTACCTGCCGCCAGATCCAGGACATCTAGTGTCCTACATCAACCGTAGATCGACTCCCTTATCAGGTAACGACCGAAGGCAACTCGCACCGTTAGTGTACCCGAGCGAATTTCCTCCGTCCAATTTACGGACAAAGTCTCCATGCCGGGGTATGGCTATGACTCCAAAGTGAACTGGTCAGTACCGTTTTCGGGAACACCCACATCCGGCATGATCATCCTGGATGGAAAACACTGCTCCGGATGAAGCCCATTGGAGTCGACAAAGCCTATGTACGGCCCATAGAGATACGTTTCGCCGTTGTCCAAGCGCCGAGACCAGAAAGGCTACAGTGTGGCCATCCATTCGGTGAGTGGATCATGGTGTTTCGCGGTCGCCTTGGAAACCTCTGATGGCGCGAGGTGCAAGGATGGAGAAGGTTGATGGTCGGGATAGCCCCCAGGACCTTCCGATGATGCGTGGTCGCTGGACTTCATGGGAGACTTGCGACGCTCCAGTGGAAACTGGGACTGCTTGGGACTAGCTTCGCACCGTGATCGAACACAGCGGCACGCTCATCAGCGAAGACCTCTTCGAGAAACGCTTCGTCTGCGACCTGAACGCGTGCAAAGGCGCTTGTTGCGTGGCGGGGGAGAGCGGCGCGCCGTTGGAGAAGGATGAGGCTGCACTCCTGAAGAAGCTGTGGCCGAAGATCAAACCCTATATCCCCGAGAAGGGTCAGCGTGCGATCGAGGAGCATGGCGTGAGCGAGGTGGACAGCGATGGTGATCTGGTGACCACGCTCGTGGAGGGGAGGGAGGAATGTGCGTTCACCATCTTCGAGAACGGCATCGCATTGTGCGGGATCGAGAAGGCGTGGAAGGATGGTGCGGTCCCGTTCCGCAAGCCGATCAGCTGCCACCTGTATCCGATCCGCGTGGTGAAGCTTGCCGAACACGACGGCCTCAACTACCACAAATGGCCCATCTGCAAGCCGGCGTGTACCTGCGGAGCCAGGCTCGATGTACCGGTATTCCGTTTTCTGAAGGATGCACTGATCCGGCAATACGGTGCTGAATGGTACGCCGGGTTGGAGGAGGTGTATGCGGCGTGGCAGGAGATGCCCCAGCGGAAGAAACAAGGGCGTTCTTGATCGCACGCGTGACGGGTCGTTCCAGGTGCGGTCGGGGGGGGGGTATTGATGATCCTCCCTTGTGATGTACGCGACCATCGCGCGATGTACGCCCGGCACGTTCCGGGAATGCGCATTCGTCGTGCGTTCGTTGCGGTCAACCCTTGGCCAAGGCCCTACAGTACTGCGATCCCGCTTTGTTAACCGATCGTGAAAAGAAATCTCTTGGATGTGTGCTCGCGCGATCCCTTGCGCGTCAGTCGCGGGGAACCGGGCCGTGTTGAAAACTCCGGGAACTATGGGTCCTTTACCTCTTGTCGGAGGCCGACGGTCGATCCACTTTTGTATCCCGACGACGACGTGTCCACGGCGTCTTCGGAACCAACCACAAGCCCGAGAAGTCATAAAAATGGGGGCCTTCCCCCGCTGGAATAGTCGTCCCCATACCTGAAGGAATCAGACATGAGCACCAAGAGCAAGGAAACACAGATCAGCATGGAATCATTGCTTCCTGCGGACATCGAAGCAGCCAATGAGCCGCTCTTGAAAGAGAACAAGGACCGCTTCGTCATTTTCCCGATCCAGCACAACGATATCTGGCAGTACTACAAAAAGCACGAGGCCAGCTTCTGGACCGCCGAGGAGATAGACCTGCACGCCGACCTCGTGGACTGGGCCGACAAGCTGAACGATGACGAGCGCTTCTTCATCAAGCACGTGCTCGCCTTCTTCGCCGCCAGCGACGGCATCGTGAACGAGAACCTCGCGGAGAACTTCCTGCACGAGGTGCAATACACCGAAGCCCGTTTCTTCTACGGCTTCCAGATCGCGGTCGAGAACATCCACAGTGAGACCTACAGCCTGCTGATCGACACCTTGATCAAGGACCCGATCGAGAAGGACAAGCTCTTCCACGCCATCGACACGATGGAATGTGTGAGGAAAAAGGCCGACTGGGCCCTGCGCTGGATAGACAAGGGCAGCTTTGCCGAACGCCTTGTTGCTTTCGCGGCGGTGGAGGGCATCTTCTTCAGCGGCAGTTTCTGCAGCATCTTCTGGTTGAAGAAGCGCGGCCTGATGCCGGGTCTCACCTTCAGCAACGAACTGATCAGCCGTGACGAGGGCCTGCATTGCGATTTCGCCTGTCTGCTCTACACCAAGCACTTGCTGAACAAGCTGAGCAAGAAGACCGTGGAACGCATCATCATGGACGCGGTCGAGATCGAGAAGGAGTTCGTGAGCGATTCACTGCCCGTGAACCTGATCGGTATGAACGCCAAGTTGATGCAGCAGTACATCGAGTTCGTGGCCGACCGTCTCCTCATGGAGCTCGGCAACGAGAAGGTGTACAACGCCACCAATCCGTTCGACTTCATGGAGATGATCTCGCTGCAGGGCAAGACCAACTTCTTCGAGAAGCGCGTGGGCGAATACCAGAAGGCCGGCGTGATGAACCAGGACAAGGAACAGAGCAAGTTCACGCTGGACGCGGATTTCTGATCGCTGCCGGCGGATCGTCCGATGTCCCGTGGGAGTGCCCTCGCACGGAATATCGGCAATGAAAGCCGACATCGGACAACCAACATCGACCGGTTGAATATCCCCCGGGAAAGGCCTGCCAAAAGACCGACGACCAAGACCAACTTTCCGAACCGGTAGAACGCTACCGGGGAGATCGAAAAACACTCACCCCACCCCCCTCCCAGCAGCGGGAGCTATTGAGAGGGGCTCTTCCAACACCCACAGAAAAGCATGTATGTAGTAAAGCGCGACGGACGCCGGGAGGCTGTGAAGTTCGACAAGATCACCGCCCGTGTGAAGAAGCTCTGCTACGAGCTCGATCCCATCGTGGACGCAACCCAGGTCACCTTGAAGGTGATCGACGGCATCTTCGACGGTGTCACCACTTCGCAGTTGGACAATTTGACCGCCGAGGTGGCCGCCACCATGACGGTGAAGCACCCGGACTACGCGCAGCTCGCGAGCCGCATCGCCGTGAGCAACCTGCACAAGAACACCAAGAAGTCCTTCAGCGAGACCATGAAGGACCTCTACACCTATATCGACCCGAAGACCGGTGCGAAAGCCGCACTGATCGCAGATGATGTCCACAAGATCATCGCCGACAACGCCGATGTGCTGGACAGCGCGATCATCTACGACCGTGACTTCAGCTATGACTTCTTCGGCTTCAAGACCCTGGAGCGCAGCTACCTCCTGCGCCTGCACGGCCAGGTGGTGGAACGTCCGCAACACATGCTGATGCGTGTGGCCGTGGGCATCCACAAGAACGACATCGAGAGCGCCATCGCCACCTACAACTCCTTGAGCGAAGGCTGGTACACCCACGCCACACCCACGCTCTTCAACGCCGGCACACCGAAGCCGCAGATGAGCAGCTGTTTCCTCCTGCAACTGAAGGACGACAGCATCAACGGCATCTACGACACGCTGAAGCAGTGCGCACAGATCAGCCAGAGCGCCGGGGGCATCGGCCTGAGCGTGCACAACCTGCGCGCGAAGGGCAGCTACATCAAGGGCACCAACGGCACCAGCAACGGCATCGTACCCATGCTGCGTGTGTTCAACGATACGGCCCGTTATGTGGACCAGGGCGGCGGAAAGCGCAAAGGCAGTTTCGCCATGTACCTGGAGCCGTGGCACGCCGATGTATTCGACTTCCTGGAGCTGAAGAAGAACCATGGCAAGGAAGAGATGCGCGCACGCGATCTGTTCTATGCCATGTGGATCCCCGATCTCTTCATGAAGCGTGTGGAGATGGGCGGCGAGTGGACCCTGATGTGCCCCAACGAGTGCCCCGGCCTGTCGGACACGCACGGTGCCAGGTTCGAAGAGCTGTACGAAGGCTACGAGGCCGCAGGCAAGGGCCGCAGCACCATCAAGGCGCAGGACCTCTGGTTCAAGATCCTGGAAAGCCAGATCGAGACCGGCACGCCGTACATCCTCTTCAAGGACGCGGCCAACGGCAAGAGCAACCAGCAGAACCTGGGCACGATCAAGAGCAGCAACCTCTGCACGGAGATCATCGAGTACACCAGCCCCGATGAGGTGGCCGTGTGCAACCTCGGCTCCATCGCGCTTCCCAAGTTCGTGGAGAAGGGCAAGTTCGATCACGACAAGCTCTTCGCCGTCACCTACGAGCTGGCGAAGAACCTCAACCGCGTCATCGACCAGAACTACTACCCGATCCCCGAGGCGCGCCGCAGCAATATGCGCCACCGCCCCATCGGCATCGGTGTGCAAGGCCTGGCGGATGCTTTCATCCTGATGCGCTATCCGTTCGACAGTGTCGAAGCGAAAGTGCTGAACCGCGAAGTGTTCGAGACCATCTACTACGCGGCCCTCACCGCCAGCAAGGACCTCGCGATCGAGGAAGGCGCCTACGAGAGCTACGAAGGCAGCCCCGTGAGCGAAGGCGTGTTGCAATTCGACATGTGGGGCGTGAAACCCAGCGACCGTTGGGAGTGGGATACGCTGCGCGAGGAGATCAAGAAGCATGGTGTGCGCAACAGCCTGTTGCTGGCCCCGATGCCCACCGCCAGCACCGCGCAGATCCTCGGCAACAACGAGTGCTTCGAGCCGTACACCAGCAACATCTACACGCGCCGTGTTTTGAGCGGCGAGTTCGTGGTGGTGAACAAATACCTGCTGCGCGACCTGGTGAAACTGGGCCTCTGGGGAGAAGACCTCAAGAACAAGATCATCGCCGCCAACGGCAGCGTGCAGCATATCCCGGAGATCCCGCAGAACCTGAAGGACCTCTACAAGACCGCATGGGAGATCAGCCAGAAGGTGATCATCGACATGGCCGCGGACCGGGGTGCCTTCATCTGCCAGAGCCAGAGCCTCAACATCTTCATGGAGAACGCCAACTTCGGCAAGCTCACCAGCATGCACTTCTATGCCTGGAAGGCGGGCCTGAAGACCGGCATGTACTACCTGCGCACCAAGGCCGCCACAGACGCCATCAAGTTCACGGTGGACAAGAGCAAATTGGCCGAACCGAGCGTGGCCAAGGCCAGCAAGGAGATGCGCGAGGTGGAGACCGTTCGCGAAGTGGTGATGAGCGGCCCCGTACTGAAAGCCATGACCGCCGAAGAAGAAGCCCAAGCGCAGATCACCTGCTCGCTGGATGATCCAGAGGGGTGCGAGATGTGCTCGGGGTAGGAGTCGACCCGAAAGATGAAACATGGCACAGGGCTCACGAAAGTGGGCCCTGTCGTTTGTTTCAACGAATCCTACACTATATTGATACTCGATGAAAATATTGCTCACCTATCCCATTAACACAGATTCAGCAGCCTTTTACAAGCTGATCTCGGAAGACGATCTTCAAAGAGAATTCAGCAACTTCAGGAATTACACAAGCGACGACTCCGAAGCAGAAATGGACTACTGGGAGACCCAAGCTGATAGTGTATGGCCTTCCTTCATGAGGCTGATTCGCGTCACCGAGAAAGACTGGCTTCCTCAAAACACTGTTTGGAACGATGAGAATAGTAGGCTGGTTGGATTCATTTCGCATACGGAAACTAGCGGGATCGATCGTGACTTATCTGGCATGAATTATTTGATAGGATTTGGGCTGGCTGAATGGTGTCGAGGATTAGGCATTATGCCAATCGCGCTTGGAATGACTTTGCAGAGAATGCGTGAGGAAAGGATGAATGTTGCGAGCTGCTATGTCAAGCATGGTAATCGTTCAAGTGAACGTGTATTGGAGAAATGTGGATTCGAAATGGCCCGGTCTCATGAGTTCGGGATGACATTCATTAAGCACTTGATTTAATTGCTTTGCGCAGGCGAGCGGTCGATATTCGGTGCTGCAAATGATGAATAGGTTCGGAGTGAATTAGCTTTGCCGTATGGTGTACATACAGGAAAGTGATGGGCGAAGAACTCCTATTGTTGAGATGCAGGCTGATGGCGATGTATTCATGGCTTCTTTGTTGACCGGACCAGGTCGAACTGAAGCAAATCGAGTTGAACTTGTTCGTCGTGATCAGATTCTGGGAACTGATGAGGATGAGCTGCTGTTAGCGCTCTCAAATCCTGAGTTATATCGATATTCGGATTGTGCGTAGCATCGCCTACGATGAGCATACCAACTTCGCGTAGCGTGGCCGCTATCTGAGCGTAGCCTGCGGCTACGCTCGACGAGAACAGGAACATGGTAGCCTGTGGCTACCCTTGCGCCCGCGTGCCTGCTGGTGCGTAGACACAGGCTGCGCGCAGATCCAGTTATGCGCAGCGTTCGCCATCCCCTAACTTTACAAGACCAATCCGTGGAGCCATGAGTGCACTAGACCTACAGGCCGAGATCATGCAACTGTTGCGCGAAGAGCGTAACATGAGCATACTGGAAGCGATCCGCATGCTGCTGCTCCGCGACGAGGGCGAGGTGGATGACGACTTCACGGCGGAGGAGCTCGCCGAGTTGGATGCACAACGGGCAGATCATTTGAGCGGCAAGAGCAAGTCCTTCACGGCGGAAGAATCCATCCGAATGATCCGTGAAGGGTTCAAGGGATGAGCTTCGAGCTTGAAGTGAAAGCGGTGGCCATTCGCCAAGCCGCTGAGGTGTATACGTATTATGAAGAACTGCGACCAGGTCTAGGCGAGCGGTTCATCGCTGCGCTGGTGGAGACCTACACAACGCTTCGAACGATCCCGCACTTTCAAGTTCGTAAGACGCCTTACAGGTATTTGAAACTGCGCAAGTTCCCCTATCGTGTGGTCTTCGGGGTGAGCGGCCAACGAGTGATCATTTATCAGGTGCGCCACACCAGAAGGAAGCCGCAGCAGAAGTTCGGACCGTAGTTGGTATTTAAACCACAACAGGGTCTTCCCCACACCTGCGCCTAAACCACAGCAGGGTCTTCCGTCCTCCAAACCTGCGCCGGGTCTCTCGAAGAGGACCCTGCGCCTCGAAGCCGCGCGCTACTTCTTGCGTCGGAATTTCTTCTTCGGGTGCTGGCTGGTGTGGAAGACGCGCATGACCACAACGGTCTCTCCATCGGCACGGTAGGTCACCACATACGGGAAGCCATTCAGCGGAGCTTGACGGAATTGTCCATGCACACGTTGGAAGCCGTTCGGGTTGGCCAGGATTTATCCGAGGCAACGTTGCACTTCCATGAGGAAGCGATCGCCAAGGCCTTGTCTTTTCCCTTCGTACCATTTGTCGCCATCAGCAATGTTCTGCCGTGCCGAAGGCCGCAGGATGAGCGTGCGTTTCATTTCGCACGAAGACCACGAACGTGTGCTTTCACCTCCGCCCACGTATGGTTCTTGCCTTTGCCTGCTTTATAGTCGGCGAAGTCGCGATCAAGCTCAGCTTTCTGCGCAGCGCTCAACTTGAAGTGCGCGGGAGGATTCAACACTTCGTCCACGGACCTCAATTCTGATTCGTTCTCTGATTCGAGGATCTGCTTAGCGAGCGAAACCTTCAGGTCGTTGAGCTTCATGGTATAGGAGCTTGTCCCAAAGATAGTATCCCCCAACTGCGCGTAGCGTGGCCGCTATTTGAGCGTAGCCTGCGGCTACGCTCGACGCGAACTGGAACATGGTAGCCTGTGGCTACCCTTGCGCCCGCATGCTTGCTGGGTACGTAGCCAAAGGCTACCATGAGCCTACGTTGTTGCGCGTCCGCCGTACGGCGGACGCGCAGATCTAGACCCCATCATTTGCCATTCCGCGTAACAGACCGATCACTGCACGACCACTCCACGCCAGCGCTCCGTTCCGTTCATCTCCACGCCAACTGCATACATGCCCGGTCCAACACCGGTCAGCGGCAGATGACCACATGGCCCTTCGATCGTAAGAGGTCCGGTCACAGGGCGGCCTTGCACATCGATCAACCTGATGCGCATTCGCCCGACATTGACTTCCGAACAGATGTTCACTCCGCGGTCGGCATCGCTGGGGTTCGGGTAAAGCCGCCATGTCGATCCAGAATGAGCGGGAATGCCTGCGCACACGTCCACGCCCACTTCCATTGCGGCCGACTCCACGGTCTGGATACCGTTGGTGATGGTGCATATATAGGTGCCTGCGGCGTTCAAGGAAGCAGTCAATGGGAGCAGTTCGCTCTGGGCGTCGGGTATCACTACGTCATTATGCGACCATTGGAACGTGAGCGCTACCGCACTGGCAGCGTTCACATGAAGCACCAGTTCGTTGCCCATGCACACCACGGTGTCTGATGATTGATCCATAAGGCTGATGGTCGGATCAAGGCCACCGAACTCGAAAGCACCAGCGTCAACGTTCGCATCACGCGCAAGGCCGCGCTGATCCATGGTCAGGGTACCCTCCGCATCCCGGTCGATGCAGGTGCTCGTGGGCAGTAGTGACCAGGTCCGTGTGGGTCCGCCATGATCCCCGAACGTGTCGAGTCCTGCTTCCGTGTCGGTGGCGTCGTTGGTTTGGTCCAGTGCTGCGCCGAAAGAGCCATCGCCACATACGTTCCCCCCTTCGCTGATCACCGTACTGCCGCCAACGTCGAGATAAGCCGATATCCCATGGCTGTGGGTTTCAGCGAAGAGATTATTGCGCAATATCAATTGGCATGAATACGAACTGAGCTCTCGACCGGATGGTGCTCCGGAGGCCAGTGAATCATCCACGAAGGTGCAGTTCCGGAGATCCAGCGTTCCTCCTTGGACCGTAAGCCCTCCGCCGATGGTATTGTGATCGAACGTGGAATTCACGATGCTGGTCGCTTCGGATGAGAACGCGTTTACAAGTGCTCCTTGAGCATTCCCAGTAAAAAGGCATCGCTCCGCGAGCAGCGTATCGGAGAGTTGGAAAAAGAGGCCACCATCGCTGTTCTCGGAGAATTCCACCTCGCGCAAGGTGACCCGTGAGGCGCGTTCTGCGCTGACCGCGAATTCATCGGTGCGGCCCATGCCATGCGAGATCCGTGTTCGTTGCAGGTCAAGAGCGCCGCTGAAACCGCCCGTGGGCGTGAACAGTCCATTCCAGAATATCGCGCTACCGATACGAGCAACGTTGCTGTCCAACACGCAGTTGGACAAGCGCAGGTTTCCAGAGTAGGTGACGAAAATGGCACCCCCTCGTGTATCATGCACGTCCGGTTCCGGGGCAACCAACTTGTTGCGGGAAATGGTCGAACCCGTGATGGTAAGATCGCCACCGAACGAATAGATGGCACCAGCCTCCCAAGCCCGATCGCCATTGCCTCCTGTCCTCGACTGATTGTCCGAGATGGTGGAGTTCAGAATGGTCACTTCACCTGCTGGGTATCCATACAAATACAAAGCGCCTGCCTGCGCCGTAGCACCGCCCGGGGAGTTGGGAATGAAGTCACCGCTTGCCGCGGCGATATTGCCGTTGATGACACAACCGTTGATGGTCCCGGACCCTTCGAGGTAGGCGCCGCCACCTGAAGCCTTGGCTTGGGCGGTGCCAGAACTCTGCGCCGAGATCTGATTCCCTTGGATGGTACAATCGATCAGTTCGTATGCCGCACTGTTGATCAAGAGTCCACCACCCTTCGCATGTGCCAAACCCTGGAAATAGTTGCTGTCCACAAGACATTCGATCATACGCACCGCGTCACCGCTCGCATGGATGCCCCCCCCACCAGGGCTATTGTACGATGTGGTGCTACAACGGGTGACATGCACGTCGACCAGCGTAAGTGTATCGCCATTGAAGTACAAGCCACCTCCACCAGCGCTTGAATTGCTTGGCCTGCTACCATTCCTTATGGTCATTCCACGCATGAGCGTAGACCCCCCCACGATCATGAATGGCGCACTGACCCCATTGCCGTCGATCGCCAGCAGATCTGTTCCAGGGCCTTCGATCACCAGGTCTTTGTACAAGGAAGTAATGCCGCCATCCCCGACGAAGATCACCCCGGTCACCTCGAACCTGATGGTATCACCGCTCTCGGCCTGTTGTACCACGTCGTGCAAGGTCCCTTGCCCCTCGTATAAAAGGCTTGTGACATAGCGTACGATCTGGGCCTGTGAAGCGCAGGTCGCGGCGAAAGAACACAACAAGACGAGTGATCGGATCATGGGAGAAATGGGTTTGCGTTGCCTTGGGATGGTGAAGCGACCAGGGTCACGTGTAGGCAAGATAATTGGAACACGATCAAGAGTCTGCATCGCCTTTGGATCTGGGTTGGGACCTCGATCCTTCCAAGCGCTACCTTTCCTTCGATGCTCGCCGCTCAACCGTACGATGATCGCATGGCGCTCGGCGGCCTCTCCGTGTTGCAGTTCATCGTGTTGCTCTTCCTGATCAAGCTGATGGTATTGAGCATGCCATCCGTGCTGATCCCACCGGACCGCATCCTTCTCTGGAGCTTGCCGCGCTATTTCGATCCGGGTCCGTGAGGCGGACCTTGCTGCACCCTTCCTACCATTGCCTGTTCCCCGGGTGACGCCTCGTCACTGATCAAGGTCAGAGGTGTAGGCCACCATCACGCGCACAAGGCAGGTTGGTGACCGCGCACTGGCGGTCGAAGCGTCGAGCTTCAATGGCCGGCCACAGGCGTATACGGCCATGGAATACCGGTGATGATCGTATCGCCATCCGCAGAGGGCGTTACGGTACAGGCCACCATGGTGCCACCAGGGCACATGTTCCAATGCACCATGCTGTCATCCATTTCGCGACCGAAAGCGATCGGTCCCTCCCAAGCACTGGATCGAAGAGCGACGTATAGCGCACAGGTGTGTTGGAGGATATTGAAGTCCAGGAGGTCGCGTTGCCCACCGGCCCACCCATCGAACAGGGATGCCGGGTCATCCAACGGATGGGTTCCGGCCGTTCGCTGCGGAGTATGATCGAACATGGAGGATACGAACGAGAAGATCACGGAAAGGGCGAATAGTTGCTGGGCGCGCATGATAAGGCGGGTGTTGTAGTACATGTCGCACTCATGCACAAATGGTTACCGGATCGAACGGTCTTCGTGGCCATCGATGGGGAATTATTGGTCGGCGGACGATGCTGGCCCGCAGGCAGGGCGGTCAGGGGGCATCTCGTTCCGATCCGGCCGATCGACCACCGACCCGCGCCAGAGGGCCGGGGCGGCGACCCGCAAGCAACTTCGCACGGAAAACAGCGTCAATTGGATGTGGACCAATAGATTTGGTCGTGCCACCCTGACCTTCGACCACCCCACCTTGTTGCAATGCGTTCACTTCTTGTCCTGCTGCTCCTGACCGGTTTGTCCAAACCGGTCGTTGCGCAGACCTATCCGTTCAATAGCGGCCCCATTCCCTTGTGCGCGACAAGCACGTTCACGGCGAACGTCAGCGGCATCGGCACACTCGTACCACCATGGAACTCGGGTGGCGGGTTCACGTTGAGTGAACTGACGATGAACATCACGAGCGATCATCCTCAGACCCTGCAGATCACATTGACCTCGCCCGAGGGCACCGAGCTGCTGTTATCGGAATTCAACGGTGCTGGTGGCCAGAACTACACCAATACCTCGTTCGGCTATTCAGGGTTCCCGTCCATCACCACCGGCACGGCTCCGTTCACCGGCTGGTTCACGGCGCAGGGCGGTGGGTTCGATGTGTTCGATTGGGAGAACGCCGATGGCACGTGGACGATCACGGTGACCGATACCGCATGTGCCAATGGTGGAACAGGTCCGGGTGGAACATGGACCCCTGGTTGGTTCGATGGTGCAGCGAGCGGTGGATTCGCGTTCTCGTTCACCCCGCCGCCACCGCCGTGCTGGGGCTTCATCCCTAGTGATGTGGCCTACATCTGTAGCGGGGCAGCGGTGGACCTGCAGGGCTACTACACGAACTTCATGCCGGGGTACATGTACACCTTCACGGGACCGAACTGGGCTCCTGTTCCGGACCCGACGGCAGTGACCATACCCGGCCAGTACTGGATCGATGCCATGGATCCGTGGGACGGATGCATGTATACCGCCACTTACGACGTTGTTTTTTCCAACCCGGCTTCACTTGGTCCCGACCAAGTGGTGGACCAATGCGATAGCGACGGCCCGGTCGATCTCACGGCACTGTTCACGATGTCCGGGGGAACACCCATGTGGTCCGTGGACGGCACGCCCATCGCCAATGCCACTGCCATGCAAGCCACCGATCCGGGGCTGTACCGGTTGATCGAGGAGAATCCCGGTGGTTGCAACGATACCGCTTTCGTCGAGCTCAATATCACGGCCGGTCCGGTATTGGGTGCAGACCAGTCGGTGAACACCTGTCCGGATGGGAGTGTCGATCTGACAGCGCTCTACAATACCAGCGGTTTCTCGGCATCCTGGACATTCGGGGGTGTTCCCTTCATGACTCCCGAGGCGGCCACGGATGCGGGCGTTTATTCGCTGACCGTGACGGCGGCCGGTGGTTGTTCGGATATGGCGGATGTGACCCTTGGGGTGGATGCTGGGCTGGCCTTGGGTGCGGATCAGGCGCACGATCTGTGCGACAATGCTTCGCTCGACCTTACTGCGCTGTACAACACGGCCGGTTCCACTGCGGAGTGGACGTATTTCGGTGCACCGATCCTGACACCGGGGACGGTGTACCAAGGTGGGACCTATCAATTGGTGGTGTCCTCCGCCGGAGGAGGCTGTACCGATACCGCGCTCGTGGTGGTGACGTTGAACTTGGGCCCCGACCTCGGGCCGGACCTGATCGATAACACGTGTGAGAATGAAGCGGCCGACTTGACCGTCTTCTTCCCGACCACCGGGCTCTCCACGAGTTGGACGTTGTCCGGCGATCCGGTACCCGACCCTACCGCGGTGTTCGACGCAGGTCTGTACATGCTGATCGCCACGGATGCCAATGGCTGCGCCGATACGGCCCGTACGGAGATCGTGGTCGACCCGGTACCTGTGATCGGTCCGGATCAATCGATAACGAGTTGCACTGGCGTTGGAGTGGACCTCACCGCACTTTACGCGACCGGCAGCCATACGACAGCGTGGACGCAGGGCGGAACAGCTGTTGCCGACCCGACATCCGCGATGGATGCGGGCGCGTATTCCTTGACGGTCACCACCGCGGCGCAGTGTGTGGCCACAGCCGTGGTCACCGTGGTACTTGACCCTGCACCGACACTGGGTGCGGACGAGGTGGCCAGCAGTTGTTCCGGCACCTCCTTCGACCTTACCCAGTTGTATTCCACTACCGGCCTTGACGCGTCATGGACATTGGAAGGCGTGGCGGTGACGGATCCTGCGATCGTGGATGTATCGGGCGACTATCGGTTGGTGGCGGTCAATGGTTCCGGTTGCACCGATACCGCCATGGTGGCGCTGACGATGAACACCGCCCCCGATCTGGGTGCGGACCTTTCCTTCCCGCTCTGCCCGTGGCAAACAGTGGATCTGAGCACAGTATTTCCCGTCGCTGGAATGATCGCCTCATACACCTTGGATGGGCAGTCGCTGGATGATCCAACCGCTGTGTACGATCCGGGTACGTATGGCATCTCCGTGGTCGACGCGAACGGTTGTGCGGACGAGGCCTTGGTCGTCGTGACCAACATCGAGTGCCTGTGCGAAGCCGAATTCATGGATGATGCCGATTGCTTCCAGGAGCCGGTACAGTTCACCTTGGTGGCGGACTCGACGGTGTTGAGCGCCCATTGGGATTTCGATGGGGCTGCTTCCAATTCCACTGCTATCGACCCCGTCGTCGGGTTCTCCGCGGACGGTGAAATACGCGTTACGCTACAGGCCACGCTCAGTTGCGGTGTGGTGGAAGTGCAGCGGGTGATCACGTTACAGGACTGCACCACCTTGTGCAACGTCTGGATACCCTCGTCCTTCACGCCCAACAACGACACCTGGAACGACACCTGGAATTGCACCGGTGCATGTGAACCGGAGGATTTCTTCGTGGAGGTTTACGACCGTTTCGGCGAGGTGATCTTCGCCTCCAAGGACCCGCAAAGCGGCTGGGATGGCACGTACAGCGGTGGCTTATCACCCACAGGGGTATATACGTACCGTGTTGGATACGTTCTACCCTACCAGAAACGGAAGGAGGTGACGGGTTCGATAACGCTGGTGAGGTAGAAGCGGACGAATGCTGCTGCGGCCGGCACGGGTCGGTCAACGTTCTCTCGACCATGCCATCCAAGCCGGAAGTGATGGGTCGGACATGCTCGATCGAAGTAAAGACCGTAGCCGACCGTCCATAGAGGACACCTCGTTGTCAATGGACATTCGGTTCAGCATTTACGATTCCATACACCTGGTCCGTCGCACGGAATGGGAGATCGTCTCGAATGAGGCCGCGGTGTACTTGTCCTATGACCACTTGAGCGCGTTGGAGGATATCATGATGGGAAGCATGGTATTTCGTTATGCCGTTTTCCATGATGCGCAGTACAGGCCGGTTGGTATCGCCTGCTTTCAAGTCCTGGATCTGGAGGACAACGGCAGTGCGTACGGCGAAAACGTACGTGGTCTTGGCGCGGTTATCGGGTCCCGCATCATCAAGGAATTGAAGGTGGGGAGCCTCGTTTGCGGCAACGTGTTCCATTGTGGCGATCACGGGGCGCATTTTGCCCAGGGTATCGGTCGCGATGAACAGCTGCGCGTGTTGGAGATGGCCATGGATCAGTTGCGCGCCGATAAGCGGCTGGAGCCGAAGGTCACCGTGATGTTGTTCAAGGATCTTTGGCCGGAACCTCCCGATGGAGCAAGGGTCCTCCGCGACCATGGTTATCACCCCTTGGCCATGGACGTGACCATGGTCATGGACCTCGATCCGAAGTGGAAGAACCTTGCCGACTACCAGGAAGCGTTGACCTCCAAGGCGCGGACCCGGCTCAAGTCCATTCTGGGTCGTTCGGCAGCGGTTGGGATCAAGAACATGACAGCAGCGGAGATCCGGCATTCCGGCCCGGCGCTCCAGCGCCTTTTTGACGATGTGCTTCAGCGCTCCCCCTTCATATTCGGCCGATTGAAGGTCGGTGTCTACGCGTTGTGGAAGGCCGTGCTGGGCGACAGGTTGATGTTCCATGGTTTCTACCTGCACGGGGATCTCATCGGCTTCAGTTCGGCGTTCGTACAGTGCGGAACGCTGGATGCACATTTCGTGGGAGTGGACTACGCGCTCAATGAACGGTATGGGACCTATCAGCGCATGTTGGTCGATCTGTTGGAATTCGCACTTCGAAAGGGGTTGCGCCAGATCAACTTCGGACGCACGGCGGAGCAGGCGAAGAGCACGATCGGTGCACGACCCGTCAGCATGCTGTTCCATGTGAAACACCGGAACCGCGTGGCCAACCGCATCATCGGGTCGTTCATCCACACCGTGGGACCCGACGAATTCGAACGACGGTCACCGTTCAAGAAGCAGGTCACGGTGGGGACCGGTCCCGGAAGATGATGCACGCCTTGCTGTATGGGGCGGCGTATTCGATCATTCCCGTACTTCGCGGGCCATGCCAAGGATGTTGGAAGCCATTTGTACCACGGCAATGCTGCTGTCATGCACGGGCTCGTGTGCACAAGGCGGCGTGCGGCTGATCCTGTGGAACTACGAACCCATCTACTCCACCCAGGGTTATGGGGATGTCCAGCACATCGGGGTGGGTTACGACCAGGACTTGAACGAACGGCTTTCGTTCGGCGTGCAGGGCCGAACCACCTTCGACGGGCATAGCTGGGTGATCAACTATCGCAGCGCCTATCACATGGCGGACAACACGAGCGGCTCGGTTTATTTCGG
>DEQO01000122.1 GCA_002360495.1 Flavobacteriales bacterium UBA3364 | reverse complement strand
CACGGTGACGGGCCCCGGTCATGGCAAGATCCTGGCGGAAGAGGCCGTTGCCAAGGGGATCGATCGTGTGATCAGCGCTGGCGGCGATGGTACGTTGAACACCGTTGCTTCCGGATTGGTCGATACCAAGACCCCGCTGGCCATCGTGGCCATGGGCAGCGGCAACGGCTATGCGCGGTCCTTGAAACTGCCGCTCGACCCCGAAAAGGCCGTGCGGCGCGCGCTCACCGGCACACCCGCCGTAATGGACGTGTGCTACCTGAACGACATGCTCTTCCTGGGCACGGCTGGCATCGGCTTCGATGCACGCGTGGCCTGGCAGTTCGACAAAAGCAAGGGACGCGGCATGTGGAATTACATGCGCATCATCCTACAAGACATCCTGAGCGCCGAGCCCATGCGCGTGGTGGTGAAGGCCAACCACGAGACCACCGAGCACCGCGTGCTGATGATGGTGTTCTGCAACACGCGTGAATTCGGCAACGGCGCCATCATCAGCCCCGGTTCGGCGCCCGATGATGGCCTCGCGGAACTTCAGCTCGTGAGCAAGCCCGCGCTCCTGCCCCTCATGAAGGCCTTCTACGACGTGTACACGAACCGCGCGGACCGGAACAAGAACGTGCGCACCTTGGTGGGTCGCGAAGCGCAGGTCCATCAGGAGGGCACGCTGGCGCACCTCGACGGCGAGCCGGTGGAGATCGGGCACGAGGTGCGGTTCAGGCTCGAGCCGAAGCGCCTGTGGGTGGTGCGGTGATCGAACCTTCGCGCGCCGTGCGTGTACCCACGACCATGCGACGCGCGATCACCGCCTTTCTGAACCTGGCTGCCTCGGTGGTCATCGCCCAGCCCGGCATACCGGAGTTCACACTGGACGTGGTGGTGACGCTGGACCATGAGCTGGTACGCGACGGAAAAGCCCAGTACATGGTCTTCTCGCCCGGCAATGACACGCTGACAGGGGAGCAACTACGCCCTCTCAACGAGGACAGCGCGCTCTCCTTGCAGGTACACGCGACCTCCGACGTGCCTTGGATCGTGAAGTACCTGCCCAGCGGCGAGATCATGGAGCTTCACATCGAATACCGGTCGTCGATGTTCGCGCACTCCTGGCGAATGCCCTTCACCCCTGGCGTGTTCGAGCTGGAACACCACCGCATCCTGAAGTGCCTGAACGATCAGGCTGAAGAATTTCAACGACGAGATACGCAGCGCCCCGGCTGGAACCTGGAGCATCCCTTCGGTGCAGTGGACACCCTGGCCTGTCACGGTGGGCGGTTGGTCTACGCGCGTGGCGGTGGGATGAACGCGGTCAGCATCCTTGAGATGGAACCGTTCGCAAAGCGCCCACCGCGCGTGTTGCCCATGGCTTCACGCGAAGCCAGCTATCCCGGTGGCATGTCCAACTTCGATCGGTTCATCGCTGCCCACTTCAACAAGGCCATGATCGAGCGGACCAATGCCAGGGTGAAGCTCTCTGCCACCATCACCATCGAGACCGACGGGAGCATCCACCAAGTGGCACTGAACGAAAGCGCCTACCCGGAGCTGGACCGGGAGTTCAAGCGGGTGTTGCAGCTGAGCACCCTGTGGGAGCCGGCCGTGGCGGAGAATGTCCGGGCCACCATCGACCCGCGCACCTTTCGCTATGTCGAGCAGACCAAGCTGATCGAATACACCGCGGACGCGGACAGCATCTGGACCGAGCTCTCCGACGTGTCACTGACGATCCTACCGGCCAAGCCGACCAGCAACGACGAGCTCACGGTGACCTTCCGCTGGATCGGCGGTTCTTGCGGGAAGTACGAGGCCTATGCGAAAGTGCAGCCAGCCCCGAAGGACGGTGGACCGCGCGATGTGTTCCTCTTCTTCGGCCAATACCCCGGCCTGATCTGTGCGGACATCAACCAACAGTCGTTCGAGCTCCGCATGAAGGCCTTGCCGCCAGGCCGATATCGCTTCCGCCAGATGCCACACCCCAAGTTGGAACAGAGCGCACTGGCGGCGGATCCGTACCGGGTCAAGATCGTGGAGGTCCGATGATCGAACTACACCGCCTTCTGCGTGTGCGGAGCGACGTCATGCGACGTAGCCTCCTGTTCATCATTCCCTTGCTGATGGGCACGACAGTCGCAAGGGGCCAGTGCTGTTGCGCCAGCATATCCGTGGCCTTGGAACTACCCTTCCCGGCCAAGCGCGACACAGCCATGTCCTATACGGTCAGCCCCGGGGATGGGCCACGAACGAGCATCCATTACAGCGGCGACAGCCTGATGCACCTCGGCTTCCGGACCGGTTGCGGCGGCTCCTCCATGACCTGGACGATCCGCCATAAATGGAGCGGACAGGAGATGCGCGTAGACCTCGAAGGCCTGTGGGGCGACGTACCCTATCCGATCATCCGCATTCCGTTCACGAGCGGATGGTACCGGTTCGATCTGCCCGAGCTAACGCGATGCCAGGCCGACCAACCAGGTACCAATACCCTAGCGTGTCATGGAGGTTTGATGGTGCAGTATCGCGAAGGGCGGCTCACTGGTGGGATCCGACCGCTCAATATCCTGAACTTCGGGTGGAGCCTCTACGCGCCCCTGCCCGAACCCACCAAGGCGGCCCCACCCCAGCACCCCGGCGGTGAGGCGTGGTTCTATCAGCAATTGCACGCACGCTTCAGCAAACCCTTGATCGAGCGGCTGAACGTACGCACCACGATCACCGGTTTCGCGATGGTGGAGGAAAGCGGCTACATCCACGAGGTGCACCTGAACGGCGGCATCTATCCCGAGCTGGACGCCGAACTGAAGCAGGTGATACAGCTCAGTCAACGGTGGACGCCCGCCTCGGTCGAGGACATCGCCGCAACAAGCGACCGCACCCTTTACCGTTACATCCGCCAGTCCATTCCCATCTCCTTCAACGTCGACCCGGACAGCATTTGGACCGAGGTTTCCGAGGAAGCTCTATCCATCCTACCATTGGATCCCACCAGCCGCGATGAGCTCACCGTGACCTTCCACTGGACCGGTGGTTCCTGCGGGCATTATGATGGCTATGCCAAAGTTCAGCCCGCCCCGAAGGATGGTAGCCCTCGCGATGTGTTCCTCTACTTCGGCGCGACCCTTCCCGCACAATGCGAGGACATGCAGCCGCAGTCGTTCGCGTTCACCATGAAGGCGTTGCCGCCGGGGCGCTATCGGTTCCGGCAGATGCCGCACCCCAAGTTGGCGTTCGGTGTGTGGACGCCGGATCCGTACCGGGTGCGGGTTGTGGAGGTGCGGTTACGGTGAAGTGCTTCAGGGGAAGCGGCAAGCGTGGGTCGGACCAGGTTCACCTAGATCCTTCAGCCAAGCCGAACGACGCCCTCACTTCAGGAATCCACCATCGATCACCAGCATTTTCACCGGGCCGATGGTCCTTGAACGGTGACTGCTCAAACCATCGGAAACTGCGTAGGACATACCGGGCTTCAAAACGTTCATGCTGCCGTCCTTCAATTCGTTGATCAACTCCCCTTCCAGAACGAAAACGAGATGGCCGAGCTCACACCAATGGTCGGCCAGGTAGTTCGCTGAGTACTCGATCATGCGGATCCTGAGGTCTCCAAGCAGTTGGATGCGCATCGTTGCCGTTCCGGTCGTACCGTTCACTACCGTGCAGGGTAGCCCGGCCCATTCGGTGATCTGGAAAGGGATATTGGACATGCTCATGGGATAAATGGTCGCGACAAAATACTGGATCCTGGAGCTGCCTCCGTCCAAGGCCTGACCTTCCATCGAACAATTCAGACGCCCAAAAATGATGGCACGGTCGTATCTTGGAGGCAAATCGGCGCACGTGCGTTCACTTTTGATCCCCCTGCTGGCAATGGCACATGTTGCCAGTGCGCAACCCCCGGTACTGTACAGCTCGATGCCCCAGACCGCATCCTCGTATACCCTGTTCCATGGTGATACTGAGTACTCCTATGTGTTCAACTCCCTTTCGGGATATTGGAACACACCGGCCGGATCGATAGCCCCAGCAGGAACGGCGTATTGGGGACCATCGGCAGGGAGCCTCTTCGCCGGGCAGTTCCCGAATGCGAATTGGCTGTTGAAAGAAACACCTCCCGGAACGTACCGATATAGGTACTACTCCAAGAGTTCCGGTGGGATCTCCCTCGTTGGTGAGGTTGTTCCAGGTCATACTACCTACTACAGTATTCCAAGGTCGATACTCTTCTTTCCGATGTACGAGGGCTATGAATCCTTTGGGGGCTATCAAATCGATGGGGAAGATGTGGGGTATTTCTCATACAGCTATTCCAGCTATGGCACCTTGACGATCGGACAGGCGAGTTATTCCAACGTCATCCAGATCTACGGCAATGATGGCGCCACATTCTGGAACTCGGACCCTCTCTACCCGATCGTGATGATGGAGACCGAGGACTGGCCATTTGATTGGATATACCTGCGGCCAGGCGTCGTTGGCGTGGACGATATTACAGAGGAAGCGTTCACGTTCACACCCTACCCTAATCCGAGCACAGGTCTGGTCCATGTGGACAGACTACCGACGGAAGTCTCTTACTCGGTGATCGATCCGGTGGGTAGAGTGGTCTTGACCGGGACGCGCACGAACGATCTGATCGACCTTGGCTCCTTGCCGGCGGGATCCTATCAGTTACTCCTCAACAGCCCCGTGTCCAAACGAGCTGTTCCTGTGATGAAAGTGGATCGAGGAGGGGAATAGCTACCCGATCGAATACGATCTTGGGGCGCTGACCACGGCTATGGGTTGAAGAGGTCCGGATCAAAGATCCGAACCAGTTGGGGGCGAGTCAACCACCCAAAACGAAGAGCGGATGGTCAAGGCCATCGTGAGCCACCTCCGCAATGTTCAAAGGCAGCCCGACCGGCAACAACTGGTACTCGCGCTTGCCCCAAGGCGTAGGCAATGTCAGCGTTGAATTGCTCGATATGCTCAGGCGTTAATGTGCCACGACCAAAGCAGTCGGCGCTCAGAATATTCCACTGCCGCCGAAGACTTGCGTTCTGGACGGTACATAGTCAGGGCAACCAGCGCTTCAGAAGTGTGGGCAGGGACACTGATGCTGCTGCACTAAGGGAGGAAAACGTATCACTACCACTAGCTCCCCTACTGTCATACGATCCCGTTCTTTTTGCATGGGGTTGGGCCACTTTCTCCCGCCCATTGAAGACATCGATGCGCGTGGGCACCATGCGGGGTGCGCTGCAACGATGATCGATCACAGAGGCCCTATCTCGGTATTGGTCGCTTTTATCGCTTCAAGGACCTGGCGCACCCTTCCCGTGCAGATGATGAACGTCGTTTCATGCAGCGAGAACACATCCTTGCCGTCCCATGTGCCCAGATCGAATTCGAGGATCTCCGTTCCATAGTTGTTCAGCGCCTAGAGGTTCAGGATCGGCCCTGCTTTGGATGTGGGGAAGAACAGGTGGTAGGTGGTCGGAGCTTCGGGAATATCAAGCGCAATGCTATCCCAGCCGGTGATGCCTTCCGTACGTAGCGCTACTCTGACCCGATCAGAAATGGCGAACTGGAAGCTGTCGTACAACTGAACGAAGTCGTACCATTTCGTGCCGCTGGCCCGGGTACAGCGGTTGTTCGTTGCAATGGGTGAGTTCAGGCCTGCAAGCTCTGTGTGGTCATAAGGCACGGATGTCCTTAGTTTCACTGGACTGCGACGGTTCGAGAGCTGGGCGCTGAGCTTGAATAGAGGTGGGCGGTCCATGGTCGGTGCTCATTGCCCCTTCATCTCCCCTCCTGTCATCTTGTTCCGCTCGATCTGCATGGGGTTCAGCTGCTTCCACTGGTTCTCCTTGAACACATCGAAGCGTGTGGGCACCATGCGCGGCGGCCAGCTGTTGTTGTTGAGGTCGCAGTCGGCGGTTTCGAGGAAGGGGTCCAGGGTGACGCCCTTCACCTCCTTGCGTTTCACGAAGACCTTGGTCACTTCATCGCTGGTCTTCCACAGCTCAGCGGGGATGCGCTCCACTTCCTTGGTGCCGTCCACGTATTCCCATTCCAAGATCACCGGCATCACCAGGCCACCGATGTTCTTGAAGCCGAGTTCATAGAGGTGCAGCTCTTCGTTCAGCAGCGCGAGCTCCTCGGGTTCAAGGTTCTTCTTCCACTTCTCGAACTCCTTCATGTCGCGCTCGGTGGCGGTGAGCGGGTCGAAGCTGTTGTAGAAGTCCTTGGTGCTGGGATCCTTGTCCACCACGAACTGTACACCTCCATCGATGTTACGCTGGCGGCTGAGGTCGGGCACTTCGCGCGACTTGTCCTCGCGTTTCAGCTTCTCGGACTGCACGGGATCACGCGGGTCCATGCGCTTGTACTTCAGGTCCTCGATGCTGATGTCCACGTGGTCGATGGTGTAGAACCAGCCGCGCCAGAACCAATCCAGGTCCACGCCGCTGGCATCTTCCATGGTGCGGAAGAAATCGGCGGGTGTAGGGTGCTTGAATTTCCAGCGTTCGCAATAGGTCTTGAAGGCGTGGTCGAAGAGCTCCCGGCCCATCACGGTCTCGCGCAGGATGTTGAGGGCCGTACAAGGCTTGCCGTAGGCGTTGTTGCCGAACTGCTGCAGGCTCTCGCTGTTGGTCATGATGGGCTCGATGCGTGCCTTCACCTTGTCCGGCGCGGCGTTCACATCACCCTTCATGTAGTCGACGATGTTGCGGGGCTTGCCGCGCCAGCTGGGGTAATCCTTGTCCCACTCCTGCTCGGTGAGGTACTGCACGAAGGTGTTGAGGCCCTCGTCCATCCAGGTCCACTGCCGCTCATCGGAGTTGATGATCATGGGGAAGAAGTTGTGGCCGACCTCGTGCGTGATCACGCCGATCATGCCATACTTCGTTCGTTCGCTGTAGGTTCCATCCTTCTCCGGCCGCCCACCGTTGAAGCAGATCATCGGGTACTCCATGCCGATCCTGTCGGTGTGGATGCTCTGTGCCACGGGATAGATGTAGTCGCAGGTGAACTTGCTGTACGTCTTGATGGTGTGCGCCACCACCTTGGTGCTGTATTGCTCCCATAGCGGATTGCCTTCCTTGGGATAGAAGCTCATGCAGAGCACGTTCGTGATCTTCGGTGCCGTGCCCACGGGTTGGTTCATACCATCCCAGATGAACTTGCGGCTGCTGGCGAAGGCGACATCGCGCACGTTGGAGGCCTTGTAGGTCCAGGTCTTCTTCCCGACCGATCGCTTCGCATCGGCGCTCTTGCTTTCGTTCTTCAACGCTTCCTCCGGCGTAACGACCATGACCGGCGCGGTGGCGGTCCGGGCCTTGGCCAAGCGTGAACGTTGCTCGGCGGTGAGCACTGCGCCCTCGTTCTGCAGCACGCCGGTCGAGGCCACCATGTGGTCGCCCGGTACGGTGATGCTCAACGTATAATCGCCGAAGTCGAGGGTGAATTCACCTGCACCGAGGAATTGTTTGTGCATCCAGCCGCTGTAATCCATGTAAGCGGCCATGCGGGGATAGAATTGCGCAATGGTGTAGATGTAGTTGTCCTCCTCGGCGAAATACTCGTAGCCGCCACGGCCGCCCACCTGCATACGGTCGTTGATCCAGTTCCACCACTCCACCTTGAACGCGTACGTCCCTCCCGGTGCCAGCGGCTTCGGCAGGTCGATGCGCATCATGGTCTTGTTGATCGTGTACTTGAGCTTGGTCCCGTTGGCGTCGGTCACCGAAGTGATCTTGTATCCTCCTTCGAAGGGCTTCACCCATTTCGCCACTTGGTCCAGGGTCACGCTGTCACCCACGGTTCCCGTGCGGATCAGGTTGGCATCGCTGCCGGGCTCGAAGATGTTCTGGTCCAACTGCAGCCAGAGGTAATCGAGCTTGTCCGGGCTTTGGTTGTGGTAGGTGATGGTCTCCTTGCCGGTCAGCTTCGGCACGGGCCCTGTGGTCTCGTCGATCTCCACGCTGATGTTGTAGTCGGCCTTCATCTGCCAGTAGGCGTGGCCGGGGGCGCCGGACGCCGTACGCTGCTCGTTGGGCGTGGGTAGTTCCTGGTCGAGCTGGCGGAACTTATCGCGGCCGTAGCGCGGTGGATCCTGGGCAAAGGCGCTGCTGAAAGCGAGGATGGAAAGGACCGCAAGTACTTTCTTCTGTGGCATTGGGCGAAGGTAGCAGCGCAGCCGAAGCCGCTCCTACCCGTATTCCCCGTATGTCCCATTACCTTGGAGCCGTTGCGTACGCGCCATGCCCGGGCACCGTGGATGCGCATCTCCTCGTCTCTTTCACACACCATGATGAATTGGAACATGACACTCCGGACCAGCGTCTTTCTCCTGATCGCCCATGCTGGAGAGTTGCTCGCACAGAATACCAGCGACTGTGAAGGTGCGATCGTCCTGTGCGGCGGCATCTACACGGAGATCGCCGCCCCGCCCGGCACGGGGAACGTGTATGAATTCACGGGCGCATGCAATGCAAACCTGGAAACGGCCAGTCTATGGTACACTTTCACGGTGCAAGACCCCGGGGACCTGAGCTTCGTACTGGACCCCGCGAACGATGCGGATGACTATGATTGGGGCTTGTTCAACGTGACCAACGGCGGGTGCGCGGGCATCAATGCGCAGGACGGGACATCGCCGGAGGTCAACTGCAACTCCTATGGCTCGCTGGTAGGCGGCAATGGCGCAACCGGCATCTCCACAGCGAACGGAGGCACCGGCACCTCGAACGGACCCGGTGACCTGAACGGGCCGGCCTTCAATGCCAACCTTCCAGTGGAAGTTGGCCAGACCTATGCGTTGGTCGTCATGAACTGGTCCGGAAGTCCGGATGGATACACGATCGACTTCACACAGAGCACCGCTTCGATCTACCAGGATACCCATCCCGTCCCGTTGTCCGTCGTTCCGGATTGTGCACAGCAGAACTATTACATCGTCTTCAGCGAACAGATGGTAACGGCTTCGGTGGAACCCGAGGATTTCACGCTGACATCCCCTTCGGGAGAAACGTATGCGTTCCTGGGTGTTACACCGGACAACCCTTCCCTTTACGCACAGACCGGCTTCACCATACAGCTTGATGGTGCTTTGCAGGAAGGCGGTGCGTACACGCTGAACATCACCTCCGTTTCCGAGAATGTGGAGGACGTCTGCGGGAACATCGTTGTGGATACGACCTTCGAGCTGGTGCTGGAGGCTCCCCTCACCTTCGACCTGACGATCACCACGGCCTGTAATGGCGACAACGGTTCCGTGCAGGTCGATAACGTCACCGGGGGTGCTGAGCCCATCGTTTTCACCTTGAGCAACAACCCGATGCCGAACGGACTTGCCGATGATCTGGGACCCGGTACATACTTGATGTCGATCACCGATGCCACCGGCTGCAACGTCCTTCGCCAGGTGGAAGTCCCGGACCATTTGATAGCGGTGGAGGTTCCTGACGTCCAGGATTCCCTTTCCTGTTCCACAACGGAGGTCACCATTCAGGGCACCGGCGTTTCCCCCGAACAAATGGTGACCTATGCGTGGTCGATGATCGGCCCGGATGGTACGCCGGTTCCGATCAGCACCAGCGCAGCCCCTACGGTGAACAGTGCAGGCTTGTACCTCGTGACCGTAACTGAACCGGTCAGTGGCTGCACGGATGACGCCAGCGTGGTGATCTCCGCAACCTCTGCGCCCTCGGTGGACCTTAGCCTGTTGACCTTTCCGAACGTGGTTTCCCCGAACGGGGACGGGAAGAACGACACGTGGCGCCCCTACCTGCCGCAGGACCCGACCTTCGACGTGACACCGTTCTTCGACGAGTACGAATTGACGATCCTGAACCGTTGGGGGCAGTTGGTCCATGACGGTGATGGAGGACGGTCCTGGACCGCGCGCGATGTTGCCGCCGGGACCTATTTCTATCGGGTGAACGTCCAAGCGAGCTGCGGGACCAGTTTCAATAAGGAGAGCAGCGGCACGATCACGGTCTTGCGGTGATCCGTCGCAGACGGTGGGACTTCCGCTTCGGAAGGAACGCGAACTTCGCTGCGTATGAAAGCAATGGTCCTTCTCCTTGGCCTACTTGCCGCGATCATCCCGCACGACTTCTTCGTCTCCATCCTCACCATCCGCCACGATCCGGGAACACAGACCCTCGACCTCACCTGGCGCATGACCGCGCACGACATAGAGCATGCCTTGTCCACGCGTGCCGAACTGGAACTCGGATCCGAAAAGGAGCACCCCAAGGCCGACAGCTTGTTGGACCGGTACTTCATGGAACACCTCACGCTCTTCCAGGAAGACCGGCAATTGGCATGGAAATGGATCGGCAAGGAACTGGACGGCGAGACGCTCTATTGTTACCTGCAGGTGGAAGGAGCCGGCACGCCGAACGATCTGCTCATCGGCAACACGCTGCTGCAAGACGTCTTCGGCGAGCAACAGAACCTGGTCCATGTCGAGGGCCCGGAAATGCCGACACGCTCGCACACGTTCGTCCGTGGATCATCACCGCATGCGTTCAGGTGGTGATCTCCTGCTTCCCGAAATGCACGACAGGCCATACATGATGCGCTGCGTGCGGGCCGGAGCGTTCGTAGCTACCGCAGCGTTCCTGCTGTTTTCCTGCGAGGCGGACTACGATGGTCCGGGTGCGTTGGGCCACGGGTTCAGAAAAGCTGGAGACACGATCCTCTACCATGACATCGTGTTGGACAATGTGGATACCGGCTCGTTCGAGGTCTTGGATGCCTCGTTCTGCAAGGACTCCCGCCGTGTGTTCTACTTCGACAGCTATCGCGAAAGCCAGGACTATTTCATCACCAAGAAGCATGTGGTGCAGGAGTTGGAAGGCGCGGACGCGGCCACCTTCACTGTGCTCGGACATGAGCATGGCAAGGACCGCGCGCAGGCCTGGTACCAGGATCGACCGTTCGGCGTGGCCGACCTGAACAGCCTGATGGCGTTGGACACGCGTTTCACGAAGGACGACGTGCACGCCTACCTGGACCGCAAGCCGGTGCCCGGAAGCCACGGCCGGAGCTTCGCGCTCATCGATCACAACCACGCCAGCGACACGCTGCACCGCTACTACATCCTGCGGAGCGCCAATGATGTGGCCATCGCACCGATCCCGTGCGACATCGCCAGCTTCAGCGTTGTGGACTATCACTATGCGCTGGACATGGACCATGTGTTCTACGAGGGCAGGCGCATACCGGGAGCCGAACCCGGCGGTTTCGTCGTGCTCGGCACTTGCTACGCCAGGGATGGCCGCGGCGTCTTCTTCCGCGATGAGCGTATCGAGGGCGCTGATCCCGCCACGTTCGCGTTGTTCTCCGAGAACGAGAACTCGCGCGGCGAGGTGTACTACGCGCAGGACAAGGACCACATCTACGTGAACGCCGCACCTTTCAAAGGCGTGGACCGCGCTTCCTTCCGCATCCTGGACGAGAAGTACACCGTGGATACCAACGGCGTGTACTTCCGGATGAAGAAGGTGGCCAACGCCGATCCGCTCAGCTTCAAGGTGTACCCACACTTCTTCGGCGATGCGGATGCCGAGGACCGATCGCACAAGTACGGCGACGGCAAACGGGTGGAATGACGCCGAACGTTCGTGGGATCCTCGATATCAAATACTGCTCATCGAACAATGGGACCTGGTCGATATTGAGAAGGGGCGATCGCCGACGTCGTCGTAAGTATTCGTCATGGGCGGCCAGCACATCAGGTTATCGTAGTGGTCCAGGATGGAAGTCGGTCCGCCCATTCTCATCGCAGTGACATGCCCCTGAGGCATACCGCGCCACTGGTTGCGGTCATTCGCACTGCTACAAAATGAAACCAGTGCGTCCCAGGTGAACATGATCGGTCCTTTCGGCCGAGTGCATTTGCCCATACTCTCCGCATGCGTTGCGCGAGGTATAGCTCCCATACGTTCATCAAAGTGATCAGGATAAAGGGCCGCAGCTGAAAGGGATCCATCCTTCCAACTATGCCGGATGCTCTCCTAGATCGGAAGGATCGACCATTCATCCTCCGAATTCCCCACGGACCCGCTTGGTCCGGACCCACAGCCGACCCGAAATTGGACGTGGCTAGCAGCCTGATCCTGGAAGCAACGTTTCATTCTCCGGCAGTGTCTAATACAGAGGACAGCATCGTTCGATCCGCAGCCGAGATCCGGCTTTTCCGTTACCCCATACCAACTCATCGTATATCCTTACAAGGCCACGAACCAAACCGACCCTCATGCATCGGAAAAACATACTCCTCCCAACGCTATTGGCTCTCTGTGGTCCTGCGGTCCAAGCCCAGGTCTGGAACTGGGCGAACGGAATAGGCAGCCCGAACAGCATCGCCACCGTCAAGAACATCCGGCCATCCACCGGATCGAACGTGATCCTCTGTGGTTCGTTCGCCGCTCCTTCGCTCGTGCTCGGCGGCCAGACCTTGGGTAACAGTGGGCAGGATGATGGTTACGTGGCCATCGCGAACGCCGAAGGCGAGTATCTGTGGGCATCTTCGGTCGGTGGGTCCAACAGCGACCATGTGCTGGATGCCGCTGCGAACGCCAGCGGGGAGTTCGCGGTGATCGGGGATTTCAGGAGCACCTTTCTCACCATCGACGACACGACCCTCGCGAACAACGGAGA
>DEQO01000016.1 GCA_002360495.1 Flavobacteriales bacterium UBA3364 | reverse complement strand
CCATCGATGCCTGCTTCCTTCCCGAACCGTAGCCGCTTGCCGTTCTGAATGCCCCGTAGTTCCCGGTTGATGTCCAGGTAGACCAGCAGATCACCGTCGACCTGCCACTTTTCGGGAACATAGTCCTCCACGGCGATCGGGCCTTCGGGTCCCAAGACCATCAGGACACCGGCCCAGAGATAAAGCAAGGTCCGGTCCTTCACCCAAAACTGCGAAGGCATGGAATCGGTGAGCGTGATCACATCACCACCCGACCAACATTTCAACTTCAACGTACCATCGACAAAGGCGAGCAAGCCATCGCCTGCCTGCGCATCGATCGGCTTCATCCCTGAAAGCCGGACCGGCGCACCGTTCGCCTCGCCCATGAACTCGTCCCGCACATCATCCCAGTAAGCCAGGATATCCGTACCGTTCACGGCGATGCCCACATCGGTACTATCCGTAAGGGTGCGCAATTGCCCGTGATGGAAGAGCGAAACGGAACGCGTGGACCGGTTGTAAAAGGTGACCGTGTTGCCGCCTTGTGTCCATTGGGGCCGGTCGCTGCCCTGTTCCAAGGTGGCCAATGGGATGCGCTGTCCTCTCCACAGCGTTACCAATTCGTGTTCGATGCTGTCGTGGAACACCACCAGGCTATCCGAAACGTTGAAACGTTCCACACCGGTGGCCACCAACTGCGACGCACCCGACCGCAACACCTTCAAGGTGTCGTGCATCCTCCATGCCGCGCGATTTCCCGATACCTGGATCTCCTGTACCGGCGCGCGCTCAATGACCGACGCCTTCCGGCCTTCCACTTCGAAATAACCGAGGTGACCATCGTGGTCCTGGAAGAGAAGCGCACCATCCATGGCGAAGACCCGCTGCGGTGGGCGGGCATCCACTTCCATGAAGCGCTTGCCAGCGAAGACCATGGAGCGGTCGACATTGCTGGTGAAGGGGACCACCGTTTGGGCAAGTACGATAGGAATGCAGAATAGCTGTGGTAACAGGAACAAAGACCTCATCGCCAGCATCATCCTATCGCATTGCGTTCCACGGCATGTACCCGGACCTCGCGACGGCGGCCTTTTACCGGAACGATGTGCTGCGGCCCGATGGTGAACCGTTCACCCGCCGTTGGAATACGTGCCAGCAACTCGGCGGAAACGAGCAGATCCACCTTCATGTCCTTGGCCAGGCCCAGCATGCGCGATACGCTGTTCATGACATCGCCACTGAGTTCCAATGCCCGCTTGGTATGGCCTATCTGCGCGGAGATCACCCGCCCACCATGCAGGGCCGCGCGGTATTGCGGCACGACACCGAACTCGCGTTTGAGGTCGTTCTCGTGCAGCGCGATCCGATCGATGATGTCGAAGTACAGGTCCAGGCAATTCTCGTAGCGCACACCGATGCGCATCGGCCACGTGAAGATCACTTCGTCGCCCACGTACTTGTGGATGTCCGCCTCGTTGCGCAGGATGGCATCGGTCATGAGCGAATAGGTGGTGTTCAGGAACCGGAAGTACCGCAGATCGCCCATCCGTTCGGCCAGGGTGGTGGATCCGACAAGGTCCATCGTGAGCACCACGCGCTCCTCAGCGACCGGACGTTCGTAGCGGCCCAGGAGGAACCCGAGGAACATCCGGCGCCCCATGAGTTCTTCCACCTGCACCACAAGGATCGCCATGGAAGTGACCACCATCACCCGCAGCATCAGCTTGTACAACTGCGCCATCAGGAAGATCTCCTGCACCTTTTCCGGTTGATCGTCTGCGAACCACGCGAAACGATCGGAGTTCACAGCGAAGGCGAGCGCGATCAAGGCGATGGTGAGCAGGTTCACCAACAGCACCTTCCCAAGGAACTGCAACGGCACGGCCAGCGAACGGAAGCGGCGGCCGAAGAGGTATTCCTCCAGGATCCCTGTCCACAGGCCCAGCAAGGCCCACGCACCGATCTGCAGATCGAACCGCTCGCCGCTGAAGAGCACGAACGCCGCCGCCACCACGGTGGTGACCAAGGCATACTTGCCCACTTTGCGCAGCTTGTATCGGGTGATCGCGGTCAAGGGGCCGCGAAAGTACGGTACGGTGCCTGCGGCTTTCTCGTTCTTTGCCCCATGCTGCGTCGCGCATTGAGTTGGCTTTGGCCCACGACCGAGGCGAGAACGGAGGGTCACTTCGGCAGGTTGGAGGTGCGGTGGGAGAACGGCCGTAAGGTGTTGAACTCGGCCAACGCGAACCAGAGTTTCGGGGCCTTGCATCGGGTGTGGAAGAAGACCCTGACCCACCTGGATCTCTCGGCCGATCCGCCGCGATCAGTGCTTATGCTCGGACTGGGAGCGGGCAGCGCGGTGGCCATCCTGCGCGAGGAACTGGGGATACCATGCCCCATCACCGCCGTTGAACTGGATCCCGAGATAGTGCGGCTGGCGCACACCCATTTCCAACTGGGTCGTTTCCGCGACCTGAAGGTGATGGAGGGCGATGCAACGATCCAGATACACGCCCTGCGAGACCGCTACGACCTAGTCCTGGTGGACCTGTTCGACGACTTGGACCTGGCCCGGGGCGTTGATTCCCGCAGCTTCGTCCACGGGTTGCGGGACCGGTGCTCGGAAACGGGCAGGATCTGCTTCAACACGGTCGCTTACGACGAGGTGAGCGATCGGCGCTGCCAGGCCGTTCACGACCATACACAACGGGTCTTCCATGGCGTGGAGGAACTGCGCTTGGAAGAGGTGAACCGGATGTTCATCGCTTGGTGAGCAACGTTAACCGTCCAGCCCACGTCTATCCGGTCAATTGGCCCGAACTTTGGGCCACGGCATGTCCTGCCCTGAACTGCTTGGGAAGTAGACGCACATATCTGCTGATAATCAGCCTTCTGATCCTTGGAGGCGCCACGTTGGCGCAACCGTGCTCGATCGACTTGGGTGCGGACCGGACGATCTGCCAAGGCGAGACCACCACCCTTACAGCTCCCGCTGGTTATCCGAACTACCTCTGGAGCACAGGCTCCACTGCATCGTCGATCACCGTAGGCAGCGCCGGGACGTATTGGGGACAGGCCAGTTACCCGAGCGGCAACCTCGTGACGAACGGGACCTTCAGTGCAGGCAACACGGGATTCACCACCCAATTCAACTACGACAGCAACCTGCTCGTCGATGGCAACTACTGGATCGGGACGAACGCGGCGACCTACCATCCGCAGTTCATTGGCACGGGCAACGGACAATTCATGATCGTGAACGGGGGGTGGCAGCAACCCGGGTGGCGCCCGTGGTGCCAAACGGTGCCTGTTTGTCCCGGGCAGACCTACACGCTGACCTATCGCGGCGTTTCCCTTGCCGCCCAAGGCGCGCCCCTGCTGACCTTGTTCGTCAACAACGAATGGACCTTCCAGGATCGCCAGTTCGGGGCAACGCAGAACCAGTGGCAAACCATCACCCACACATGGACGGCGCCGGCTGGTGTAACCTCCGCCGAGTTCTGCATCCAACTCTCCTCCGGCTGGGGTGTAGGGAACGATTTCGGCATTGATGACATCACGATCCAAAGCACCGTAACGATGCGCGATCAGGTGGAGGTGTTCGTGAAGCCGACACCGGTGGTGGACCTTGGTCCGGACGTGAGCTTATGCGTAGGTCAAAACCTGACCTTGGATGCAGGCGTGCCGGGAGGAACTTATTTGTGGCAGGATGGTGCGACAGGATCCACCTACCAGGTGAGCGGACCGGGCGTTTACAGTGTGACGGTGACCGTGGACGGCTGTTCCGCCTCGGATGCGATCACCGTGAATTACAACGCCCCGCCCACCGTTGATCTGGGAGCGGACCTGACGCTTTGCACCGGGCAGACCGTGATGTTGAACGCAACAGTTCCTGGTGGCACCTACGGATGGCAGGATGGCAGCACGAACGCCACCTTCAACGTTACCGGCCCTGGAACCTATTCGGTGAACGTGAGCGCGAACGGATGTTCGACCACTGACCAGATCGATATCGCCTACAACCCGACCCCAGTGCTGGATCTGGGGCCGGACCAGACCCTGTGCGAAGGAGATCAAGCCGTGTTGGATGCCACCACGCCCGGTGCCTCCTATCTCTGGCAGGATGGATCCACCGGACCGACGTTCGCTGCTACAACGAATGGAGCGTATGATGCGACCGTGACTGTGAACGGATGTTCGGACAACGATGTTGTAAACATCGACTTCACGCCGCTACCCGTCGTGGACCTGGGACCTGACCGGACCATTTGCCCGGGTGATGCCGTGCTTTTGGACGCAACGCAAGCAGGTGGAACCTACCTCTGGCAAGACGGTTCCACCGGTGCCACGTTCAACGCAACGGCAGCAGGGAACTACTCCGTGGACGTGACCGTGAACGGTTGTACCGGGTCCGATGCGTTCACCCTCTCGCACTTCAGCTTGCAAACGGTGGACCTGGGACCGGACGTCACGTTCTGCCAAGGCGGATCGGCTTCTATCGGAACAACCGTCCCGGGCGCGACCTACGCCTGGAACTCCGGCGAGACCAACTCTTCCATCACGGTCGCAAGTGCTGGTATCCGCTGGTTGGATGTGACCTTGAACGGATGCACCGTGCGCGACAGCATCGAGGTGTTCGTTACGCCACTCCCCGTTGTGGACCTGGGTCTTGATCGAACGGTCTGTCCTGGTGACCCTGCCTTGCTCGACGCAACAACGCCGGGTGCGACCTACCTGTGGAGTAACGGCGCCGTGACACCCACCATCAACGTACCGAACGGGAACTACGATGTGACGGTGACCGTGAACGGCTGCGACGCCGCTGATGCTGTTGTGGTGAACAACCATCCAACACCGATGGTGGATCTCGGTGCTGATGCTTCGCTATGCCCTGGAACGCAATTGGTGCTCGATGCCACACAACCCGGCGCCAGCTACGTGTGGCAGGATGGGTCCATTGGATCGACGTTCACCGTTGTAACGGATGGGACCTATGATGTGGAACTGACGGATGCGAACGGTTGCACAGCGACGGACGCCATCACAGTGGTGTATGCAGCACCTTCACCGATCGACCTTGGGCCGGATGCGACCATCTGCCAAGGCTCAACGATCACATTGGATGCGACGGTCCCGGGCGCGACCTATCTCTGGACGAATGGTGCCATCACGCCGGCCATCACGGTAGGAACGGCCGGAAACTTCGGCGTGACCGTTACGCAGGGAACATGCACCGTTTCCGATGCGATCGTCATCACCGTTGCAGCATTGCCCACTGTGACGCTCGGCAACGATGCAACACTGTGCCCGGGTGAACAGATCGTGTTGAATGCGACCGGACCAGGCCTCACTTATGCGTGGAGCACAGGCGCGATCACGCCCACGATCACCGTGACCTCCGGCGGCTTGTATGATGTGACCGTCACGAATGCTGCGAATTGCACGGCGACCGATGCAATCGATATCGTCTATGCTTCGCCAACGGCGATCGACCTCGGTGCTGACGTGGTGCTGTGCCAGGGTGATGATGTGGTATTCGATGCCACCTTGCCCGGTGCATCCTACGCCTGGAGCAATGGTGCCTCTTCTCCAACGGTGACGATCAGTGCGACCGGGGAAGTCTGGGTCGAAGTCACACAGGGCAATTGCAGTGTGAGCGATACGGTCCAGGTCCAGGTGCAACCCATGCCGCAAGTAGCGCTGGGCAACGATGCGACGTTGTGCGCTGGTGAAGACATCGTTCTCGATGCTACGTGGCCCGGTGCCACCTACTTGTGGAGCACTGGTGCGGTGACCCCGACATTGACCGCCGCGACAACGGGAACCTATTCCGTGGATGTGGACCTCAACGGCTGCGTGGCTTCCGATGCGATCGACATCAACGTGTTGTCCGCCACTTCGCTCGACCTCGGACCCGATGTTACACTTTGCGCCGGTGAGCAGGTCGTGCTCGATGCCACGACGCCGGGATCATCCTACGACTGGAGCACGGGGGCTTCCTCTGCGACGATCACTGTGACGACCTCGGGAACCTATTGGGCCGAGGTTTCGACGGGGCAATGCAGTGTGAGCGATACGGTCCAGGTCCAGGTGCAACCCATGCCGCAAGTAGCGCTGGGCAACGATCTGACGTTGTGCGCTGGTGAAGACATCGTCCTCGATGCTACGTGGCCCGGTGCCACCTACTTGTGGAGCACTGGTGCGGTGACCCCGACATTGACCGCCGCGACAACGG
>DEQO01000142.1 GCA_002360495.1 Flavobacteriales bacterium UBA3364 | reverse complement strand
CTGGTAGGTCGCCCCAGATCTGGCCATTGTACATAAAGCCTCCATCGGAGTAGGCCAGTAGTTCCTTCGCGAAATAGTCGTACCCGCTCAGGCCCACGGTGCGCGTCCAGATCGTGTCGCCGTTCAGGTCCAGTTTCAGCAGCATGGGCCTGTAGAACCAGTTGTAGCCCGGTTGGCCCATGGTGGCTAGCATCGTGTATTTGCCGTCAACTGTCCTTACGATCCTTGGTCCTCTTGGTGTGTGCCAATAGTGGGGTGCGCTATCATATCCACGGCACCACTGCACCTCACCGTCGCCATTCAACCTCATCATGAAGAGCTTGGGCTGGAACGTACCAGGCAAGGGGATGAAGAAATCCGTGAGCGTACTATCCGTGTAACCGATGATGGTGAACGAATCATCAGACTCGATGATCGCGTCATTTACCATGCCTTTTGGTCTGAAATAGCTCCTACACCAGCGGAAATTTCCATCGGGATCGAACCGGGCAACAGCCGCGCCAGCAGTGTCCATGTTGAAGCCAGCCACCAGATCGCCACCGGGTAATTCCTTCACGAAGGTGAAGGTGCCACTGGAACTGAAGCTCCTTCCCCATGCGGCTTGGCCACTTGCGTCGGCCTTCAGAACGAACAGGACGTTTTCCCTATTCCCCCACGCAATTGCACTTCCATCTTGAAGTATCTCCAGATCCTGTGCGATGTTATAGCAGCGCTCCGAACTTAGGACGTAGTGATGAGCCTCCTGTATGTTGCCTAGGGAATCCATACGTCCGATGACCGGATGGGTATAGGGAATGGTCAGGGTGCCACTTGCCGAACAGGAGTCCTTGTGATATCCACCTGCGAAGTAGAAATCGTTGTCCGTGTGCTTCTTGACCGACTGCATGACCAAGAAGGTATCAACAGCATACACCTGTCGGTGGATGATACTACCATCCGGCCTTCTGAGTGAGACCCCACCACCACGATTCATCCCGGTCAATAAATTTCCACTGCTAAGTTCAGAAAGATTGAATTGCGCAGTGCCGGTCCCTCTGAAAACTTTCATGAAACTCGGTTGCGCGCGAGTCCCATAGGCAACTAGCACAAATATGGCCGTGCAAAGCCATGAGTGGTTCATTGGAGAACGAGCTTTTTCGTTCGCGAATTGATCCCCCCGCTGCCGCGAGTCTGCGACTCGTGGCTCTTCCGACTTCGCGTTCATTGAACGAAGCTAGCGCCGATCTGTGATCGGCTTGTGCGGCGCCCTACTCCACCACCACCCTTTCGTAGCACGTGCCCTCCTTATCCGTAAAGCGGATCACGTAGGTGCCTTTGCTGTAGCCGGTAAGATCCACCTCCTCGGTCTTCTGGCCGTGCGCGGCGGCGCGTTGGAAAAGCAACTTGCCCATGGTATCGAACACGCTGTAGTAGCTGTCCTTCACCAGCGGGTCCTGGAACTCCACGGTGAAGCGGCCGGGGGTGGGGTTGGGGCGCACCGTGGGCTTGGGTCGCCCATGGACCCTAGCCGGAACACCAGTGGTGAAAGTGCAGCCGTCATATACTGTGAACAGATCCGTATCTAGTATGCTGTCTTGTACGAAAACTGGTGTCGCTGTAACAGCGACATCCTCGGCCACGAGCGTGAAACTACTGTCCACGGGGAAAAGATCAAGTGTTTGGATGGACTGGACTTGTTCCCAGCATGGGAAATGCCCCATGGCGTCGCTCTTAAAGATGTACTGTATGCCCGTGTTGCCGCCTGGCAGATTTCCGTAGATGATCCCACTGAACAGCAAGCCACCATCCGATAACGCGGCAAGGTTGGTTGTGATATAACCGTACCCATTGCGACCGATGGATCGTGTCCAGAGGGTATCACCGTTGAGGTCGGTCTTAATAAGTGCCGGCCGGTATGGGAGGTTGAATCCGATCTCACCCGTGGTGGCCAATACTACATAGTTCCCATCCACCGTTCTTTCAATCCTTGAAGGTGTGTCCGCCTGCCAATAGTTAGGTGCGCTGTCATAACCACGGCACCACTGGACATCCCCTTCGCCGTTCAATTTCATCATGAAGAGCTTCGGCTGGTAACTGGCTGGCAATGGAGTGAAAATATTGAGCGTGGTGCTGTCGGTACAGCCCGTGATGATGAAGGAATCATCGGACTCGATAAAGGCATCATGCACAACGCCCTTGGGCCGTATGTAACTCTTGCTCCAGATGAAATTCCCATCCGGGTCCAGTCGGGCCACCACCGCACCGGCGGTGTCCATGTTAATGCCTGCCAATAGATCACCACCGGGCAGTTCCTTGATGAACCGGAAGCCACCAGCACGCGTAACGCGCTTTGCCCAAACAGGTTGGAAGGCCTCATCGACCCGCAGTGCGAAGAAGTTCTTCTGCCGACCCCACGTAACGGCGCCAAGATTACTGGTGACTTCCAACCCATCCGGCGGGCTGTAGCAAAAGCCGGGACCCATTGTATAGCGTTGCAATGAACCTGTGGTTCCTAAGGAGTCCATCTTGCCAATGACCGGATTGACCAGGGATAAAACTCCGTTCGTGCACTCCGCAGCGATCGTCGCAGAGGTGAAGTAGAAACTGTTAGGCCCTGCGGCCTTCAAGGTCTGTGTCGAATAGGTGCCCCCACTATGGTAAAAGCTTGAACGCACGATAGATCCCGCTGGGTTGAGGACGTGCGTTGATGACATGCAGGTGAATATGTTGTGCCCGGGTAACTCTATCAGGTCGAACGTGTAGCTTGGCGCTGATTGATAGAATCTCTCGAAGGTGGGCTGGGCTGCAATTGAACAGCCTTGCACTAACGTGCACACAATAAGAAATGACCGGGTCATGCTCATTGTACAATGAGTTTGCGGACCTTGTTCCGGGCGCCATCAGAGACCCGAACCCAGTACGCCCCTTTGGCCAATGAACTTAGTGGAAGTGCAAGACTGCTGCCAGTAAGGCTGTTCCAAACCCTAGCCCGTCTTCCCGATAGATCAAGCAATTCCACGTCCACCGGCCGCTCATCAGGAAGCCGCAGATAGAGTTCTTCCCTGGCCGGATTGGGGAATAGTGCGAAATCCCAGACCGTTGTGGCTCCGTGATCTTCCGGGTTCGGTGTAAGCGTTCGGCTCTTAAAGAAGGGTTCCGGACTTACGATAAAGGCATAATCCGTGCGCAAGGTGTCCATATAGTTGTCGACTATGCCACCGAACTGGCCCGGCTCGAAGTTTATGATAAGTTGACCGGAGCCGTTTGAATGCAATGCATCATCCGAAGGGGTCGCGGGCGGAAGTATTGGGCTGTTCGTACGCGTGGGGAACCAAGTCACGTAGAAGTCCGTGTTGGCCGCAAAGCCGGTCAAGGTGATGGTACTAGAAGGAGTCGGTGGCGTGCAGCCCAGGAAGTTCTGCCGCGTACTACGGAGGTAGTAGTTGTTCATGGTCCAGGCATTCCGGTTGTGGACCCAACCGATGGCCAAATTCTGGTCCAGCTCCGGATAGGTCGACTCACGAACGAGGTAGTAGGCCTCCAGATCATCCGGAATCTGTTGAACTGGAGTGCCATCAAACACTTTTCGCGGCGTAAAGTTGCCGTTGAAGAATCCATAGTCCAACCAAAGCTGATCCCCAAGCAGATCCGCCAACGGTTTGAAATGATGAACGAGTCTTCGGTTCCTAACGGTTCGTGGAGCGCCATTTATCAAAAGGTCGTTGTCATCACCCGCTGTATTAGAGAACTGATTAAATTGATCAAACTGGAACAGGTTAAGGCCGTCCGTAGGGGCTCGCAGCACCGCATCCGGCCACCAGAACACGCGTTCCCAATGCCAGCTGGTACCCGTGCCCCACTTGCCGGAGAATGCCCCTGACCAGATCTCGTTGTGGAAGGAAACATCGTAGTTCATGAAGATCTTCTCGATCTCGCTCGACCATCCCGTCAGCACAGTGCCGTGATCATGCTCACCCATGTTGAAGGGCTTAAGGGGGAAATGACCTGGTAGTACCTGATCATGGAAGTCGCTGACCTTGCGCACTGCAGCGTCAAGGCCTACGTCCGGATCGTCCTCCTCGCCGTCATGGGGCCCCAAATACATATGTGCATCCATCAGGTCGACCTTTGAGTTGTAGAAGGGCTTGTAAAAGGTCTGGCGGTTATTGATGTCAAGCTCGTTGAACGAGTAGCTTATGGTCATAAGCTTCTTCTCGCCCAAGGGTGAGGCAACAGGTTCGTTGGCGACCACTTCGCCGTTGACGTAATCCTTGATGTCGGTAAGCCAGACATCCAGCGTCTCCGGTAAGTCTGGCTCTATCGGCCAGGTAAGTTGGTTCAATGAACAAACCCCGCTGGTCGCTCCCATGGTATGTACTGCACCGTACCCTAGCATGTGATCGATCTCGTTGAAGGGCTCGATGATGGCCAAACTGGGCGAGTAGCCCCAGCGGTTCATGAGGTACTTGTACTTGCGTTTCCAGAAGTAGAATACGTTCCTCTGTTGGCTGGTGTTCGGTTCGTCCCGCATGCTTGGTGAACCATTCATGTAGAACATGTCCATAAGGCTATATCTACCCGTTTGTGCATCGCGATCCGTATCGAGGAATTGTGTTACGTAGGGCATCGACTGCCATAGGTGCCCGAGGCCCTCGCTGGGTTTATCCGGGTCCACGCAAAGCTGGAGGTAGATATTGTTGTATGCGGCGTGTTCCAGCAACTTGTCGAAGCTCCAGCTTTGGTGCTGGCAGTCACCTTTGCGCAGCGTGTGGGCCAGCTCGCAACTGACCACTCCCTGGTACCGATCGTACACGCCCAAATTGACCACTTCATGCGCGAAGTGATTCTGGGTAAGCATCATACGCAGGAAGTTACCGCCCGCTTCATGCAACTGATCCATACTTTGCTTCCAATGGGTCATGTCGCGCTGGTAGAACCTGCTCCATTCACCTGTGAAATCTCCTTGGGCATGCATCACGTCAGCCATGTTCGTTCCCATCCCCAAGAAGGGAGTACCATCCTCGTGTTCCAGCATCCTGTTGTTAACCGTGTTCACATGCAAGGGGCCATGCTTTCCTTCCAGCGGAGGGTCGCAGAAGAAGCTATACGTGGTATAGTCCACCACCGGCAAAGGCGCATCGTTGACATCAAGTGTATGTGGCGCGTGTATCCCGATACGGAATGTCCATGGACCTTCCATATCCGGAGCGTAACGGAAGCGCATGCGCCAGGCATCCAGCGGGTTGGTCGGGTCGTCCACGGGCAAGGCCAAATCCCCATCCGGTCCCCACGTCACCTCCTTCATGTAAAAAGCCCATTTCATGCGCTGCACATTTTCCGGATCTGTAAGGATCATATACACCTGCAGCGAATCGTCCGCGTAGGGGTTCAAGTCATGGACAATGTCCACGTCGCCTGGTGTGGGCCTATTCCCGAAGATATCGTTGGGATCATAGGGATAGTAGTTCGCGAAGAAGCTTTCTATAGCAGCGAGGTATGGCGGATGGAGCTTCAGCCCGATCTCCAGCTTCTCCCATTTCTTCACATGCAGCATACCATCAACGATGGGATCCACAGCCGGTGTGATGATGGCTACGGCATCCGCACCATCGATACCCTCATCGATGTATGCATGGAAGTGGCCGTCACCTGTGAAGTTACCCGCGTGGAAGCCCTCGGTCAAGTGAATGCTGGTGCCGGAGACGAACTCGGCATCGGCTGTGCCGGAAACAACAGTGGGCTCTTCCACATCCCCCGGTGCGATGATGGGTTGTGCCAGGGTCCAGTGATGTGTGCCTGTAGTCCAATTCACATCCTGGATATACTGGTCGGGAAAGGCCACCTGGCCTTGCACAACAAGCGTCAGCCCTGTTGCTGCTGCGATGCACAGGTTGCGCAATGCCCCGTGCGTCCCGGTGGTGCTCCGGGCGTTCATCACTTGCGGGTATTGGAAGCGGCCAGTTGCTGCTCGACGCTCTGCAAGCGCTTTTCAAGCTGCAGGATGTACAAGACCTGCTCCTCCACCACTTGCAGCATCCGCCGTTGCATATCGCCCAGCTCCACGCCCTTGTTCGCTGCAAGTTCTGCGGCCGATGGTATGCCGGGTAGGTGGCGTTCGGTGTTCAGGTAAGCGCGCAATTCATCCAGGTGCATTGGTGTGTAGCATGGCTCGAAGACGAAATCAGGCCAGGCACCTTCCTTGACCAGTACATCGCGGCATGCGATACCGTCCTCTACGAAGAGGCGGTAACCAGCAACCGCTCCGCTGGGCGGTTCGGTGCCGATGCCCACCTTGCCGGTCTTGGAAATGATGATGCGATCCTGGTCGTTCGTAATGATCCGTAAAGGCAGGTTGGATCTGTTACCGAGCCTAGGGAGTTCCTCCTGGCAGAGGTTCGTGAACCAATTGCCGTTCGTTTTCCAATATGGTGCAAACGTGTTCAGGTGGCGACATGTCAAGGTCTCATAGTCGTCGTCGTCCGCAAGCCGCAACTTGCCGTCCGCCTGTCGGTAGAGCACCCCTTCGTTCGTAAAGCTTCCCATCAAGCTGATATCGCCATTGCTCTTCAACCGCAAACTCTCCTGCCCATTGGCCTTGAACACCACATCCTTGTTGTCGCTGGTGCCGAAGTAGTGCGTTGAGGGATCGGTACCGGCATTGCCGGTCATGGTCCAGTCGCTGCGTTCGGGTTCTTGCAGGAAGACGCTTTCGGAAGTACTGGTACAGCCGTTGGCATCCGTCACCTTCACACTATAGCTTGCCGATCCCAGTCCCGTGCGGTCTTCCAACGTGCTGCCATCACTCCACTCATAGCTGTACGGTGCCACCCCTTGGAAAGCAACGATGGCGATGCTGCCGTTGTAACAATTGTAGCAGCTGATGTTGGTGCCGCCGGGATAGGTGTGCGGCTCGGTCTCCACTTTCAGGACCAATGGTTCCTGCAGGGTGATATCGACCTCAACGGCGTTGGCGTTCGCATCGCCCACTTTCACTTTGTAGTATCCGGCGGCCAAGGAACCTATACTTGCTGTGGTAGCCGCGGTGCTCCATTCGTAGGTGTAGGGTGGCGTACCCCCAGTGGCTACCGCTTGCAGGCTACCGTCCTTGGCACCGAAACAGGAGATATGGAACCCGTTGTAGTTGGAGGTGGTAAGCGTGGCGGAGAGGGATTGGGCAACGCTCCTATGCACCGTGCATGCGCACAGCGCGATCAGCAGGACTTGGCGGGGGGGGGGTAACACGGCGCATGGTGTGGCGGTTCAGACGTTGAACCTACTACCCTACAAGCCGGTTTTCCAAATGGGTGCGGTACGGATCTTGTGCGCGGATGTACAGGTCTGAATGGTGCTGGTCGGCGGTCCTGCGAACATGTTTGAAGGGATCGATGATGGGAGATCAGCTATGGCGGACCGCCCTATTGCCCAGCCGGTCGGGGGTGGGTTTCGCAACCGTGCAGCACGTACCTTCGGACCATGCGCACGTCGCGAACGAAACGTTGGAAGCTGAAGCCTGCTGCGGATGAACAGGCTGTACAGGGCTTGGTGCATGACCGCTGCCCGCTCGTGGCAGCGCGGTTGCTGGCGCAACGCGGATTGAAGGATCCCGCCGAGGCGTCGGTGTTCTTCCGTCCGGCGATGGACCAGTTGCACGATCCCTTCCTGATGGCCGACATGCTCGTGGCCGTGGAGCGCGTCGAACGCGCGCTGGGCGACAACGAGCGCATCATGGTCTACGGCGACTATGATGTGGATGGCACCACGGCTGTGGCCTTGGTCTATTCCTTCTTGCTGCGCTTCACCGGCAACCTCACCTTCTACATCCCCGATCGGTATTCGGAGGGTTATGGCATTTCCACGCAAGGGATCGACCATGCCAAACGGGACAAGGTGGGGTTGATCATCGCATTGGATTGCGGCATCAAGTCCATCGACAAGGTGGACTACGCAGCGGAGAACGGCATCGACATGATCATCTGCGATCACCACCGGCCCGGCGATAAGCTGCCAGCAGCAGTGGCCGTGCTGGATCCGAAGCGCGATGATTGTCCATATCCGTTCAAGGAATTGAGCGGCTGCGGTATCGGTTTCAAACTGGTGCAGGGCATCGCACAACGCAATGGCATAGATGCGTCGGAGTTGGAGCCCTTGCTGGACCTCGTCGCCGTAAGCACGGCATGCGACATCGTACCTGTGACGGGTGAGAACCGGATCCTGACACATTTCGGCCTTAAGCGCATTAACAACGAACCGCGCCCCGGCATCAAGTCCATGATGCAAATGGCGCATGTGAAGAAGAAGCTCGGGGTGACCGAACTGGTCTTCACCATCGGTCCGCGCATCAATGCGGCCGGGCGCATCGAACACGGCAGGCAGGCCGTGGAGCTGCTGCTCGCGAAGGACCAGGCCCAGGCCGATCAGATGGGCTTGCGCGTGGATGGCAACAACACCGCCCGCCAGGAACTGGACAAGGACATGACGCGCGAAGCGTTGGACCACATCGCGCAGGACAGTTTCCTCCGCGATGCCTGGAGTACCGTCGTCTTCAACGGAACCTGGCACAAGGGCGTGATCGGCATAGTGGCCTCGCGCTTGATCGAGCAGTATTACCGGCCCACCGTGGTGCTTACCGAAAGCCAGGGCAAGGCCGTAGGTTCAGCGCGCAGTGTGAAAGGCTTCGATGTGTACGAGGCCATCAATGCGTGCAGCGATCTGCTCGAACAATTCGGCGGGCACATGTATGCGGCCGGTCTATCCATGCCGCTCGAGAATGTGGCGGCCTTCCGCGAACGGTTCGAGGCCGTGGTGCGCAAGACCATCGATCCCGCTTTGCGTGTTCCTGAAGAGGAGGTGGATGCCGAAGTGCGCCTGACCGATCTGGACGACAAGCTCGCACGCATCCTGCACCACATGGCGCCCTATGGACCCGGCAACATGCGACCGATCTTCCTCACGCGGGGTGTGGTGGATACCGGTTCGATGCGCATCGTGGGTGATGATCATTTGAAGATGACCCTGCGCCTTGCCAACACCAACGGACCTGCGTTCGATGCGATCGCTTTCCGCCTGGGCGAGCACTATGAGCTGGTGAAGAGCGGTGCACCCTTCAGCATCCTCTACACCTTGGAAGAGAACGAATGGAACGGTCGGCGTACCCTGCAATTGAACATCAAGGACATCAAGTCCGGTGTGGAGGGTCTGCTCACCACGGAGAACGCCAAGGTCCTCGCCGATGTCAGCGAACAACGTTCCTGAGCGCATGATCGTGCAGAACAGCGACGAGCATTTCATGCGCCAGGCGCTGAAGGAGGCTGAGCAGGCATTCAAGGTGGACGAGGTCCCCATCGGCGCGGTGGTCGTGTGCCAGGACCGTATCATCGCCCGCGGGCACAACCTGACCGAACGCCTCAATGATGTGACCGCGCACGCCGAGATGCAGTCCATTACCGCGGCTGCGGAACACCTCGGCGGCAAGTACCTGAAGGACTGTACCCTCTTCGTTACCGTGGAACCCTGTGTGATGTGTGCCGGGGCCCTCCATTGGGCGCAACTGGGCCGCGTGGTCTTCGGTGCCTTCGATGAAAAGGCCGGCTACCGCCGCGTAGGGGGCATGCTGCTGCACCCCAAGACGGTGGTGATGGGCGGTATCCTGGAAGCCGAGTGCGCCGACCTGATGAAGGCGTTCTTCAAGCGGAAGAGGGCGCTGTAATTTCACGGAGCAGGGGCCAGAGCAGGAGGCAGGGGCAGGTCCGACTTGCCCCAGCCTCCTGCTCTTTGCATTTGCCCTCAGCGCGGCACTCTCCAGATACTCTCCATGGGGAGTATCTTTGTACCGCCTCCGGCCGCAACCGTAACGCCGGACCGCACTTCGAACCCATGTATCCCCCCGAACTCGTCGCCCCCATGAAGACCGACCTGACCATGGCCGGTTTCGAACAATTGCAGACCCCGGAACAAGTGGACAAGGCCCTCACGCAGCCCGGCACCGTGCTGTGCGTGGTGAACAGCGTGTGCGGTTGCGCCGCTGGTGCTGCCCGCCCCGGTGCGAAGCGTTCCCTTACCGGAGCCAAGCGCCCCGCCAAGTTGGTGACCGTCTTCGCTGGCGTGGACACCGATGCCACCATGCAGGCCCGCAAGCATTTCCTGCCCTACCCACCGAGCAGCCCTGCGATGGCCCTGTTCAAGGACGGTAAGTTGGTACACTTCCTGGAGCGTCACCACATCGAAGGCCGCAGCGCCGAGATGATCGCCGAGAATCTGATGATGGCGTACGACGAGTTCTGCTGAACCGTCCACCTCAACTTTAGGCAGAGCCTCCTGGTGGAGGCTCTGCCGTTTTTGTGGTGGTGCTGGGAGGCGCGCAGGCGCGCATTTCTTAACCACGGACGATCGCTGATGGACATAGATGAACACAGATGTAATGATCAGCGGATATTATCCGTGTTCATCTGCGTCCATCTCTGGTAAGAACGCTTGCCACCCGACTTGTCGGGTGCCCGTACATCGCAAAGCGCTACTCCGACTTGTCCAACACGATGGTGACGTGACCTCGGCGATCGGCGGGGTCCGTGTCGTCCAGACAATCAGAGAGGCTAAGGCGCCAAACGTAGACATCGATCAAGGGTTCGGCTCCGTTGAAGGTGCCATCCCAACTGTCGTTGCGGTCCTTCAGGTGTTCCACCAAATTGCCCCATCGGTCGTAGATCCAGAAGTCGAAGCCTTTGCATTGCTCGAACCCGTTGATGACGGGGAAGAACACATCGTTCTTCTGGTCTCCGTTCGGCGTGAAGGAATTCGGGATGAAGATGCTACCGCCCGCATTGTAGGTGAACGTCGTACACTCCGTGTCCCAGCATCCGCCTTCATTCGCCACGGTGAGGCAGGTGGTGTAGTTGGCGCCATAGGTGCCAGGGAATTCGTGCCGCGGATCGGACTGATCGCTGGTGGTGCCGTCGCCGAAATCCCAGTGCAACGCGTTGGCACCGATACTGGCATCGTGGAAATCGTAGATCGGTAGTTGCGCGCTGTTCACCAAGGTATCCACGCTGAAGGCCGCTACCGGATCGGTGAGGACCACCACTGCATCGGTCAGGAAGAGGCTGTCGCGGCAGCCCCCTTCCCCGATCACAGCAAGTGCCACATCATACACACCCGGCACGTCGTAGCTATGCATGGGGGCCGCTTGCATCGATGACGCACCATCGCCGAACCACCATTGATGGTGGTCCGCACCACCTGGTGCTGTGAATTGCACGGCGGTACCTGCGCACGCGAATTCGGCTACATGGAAAGCGGCGTTCGGCGGCGGGAATACCTGTACCTGCTCGCACTGGGAAGCAATACAGTGGTGTTCGCTTTCAACCGCAAGGCAGACATCGTAATCGCCCGGGGCCATGTAAGTGTAGGTGGGATCCGAGGCGATCGACTGGTCATCGCCAACACCGAAGCTCCAGGTGTAGGCCAGTGGTCCCACACCGGAGGATGTGTTGGTGAAAGCCACGTCGGCAGGAGCACCGCAGAGCAGATCGGGCGCCGTGGAGAAGGAGGACGACACCGGAGGATGCACCTCCACCGTGGTGAAGGCGGAATCCACGCAACCGGATCCATGTTCCGCCAGCAAGCGGATGCTGAAGCTGCCACTCGTCTCAAAGGTGTATGTGGCCGCATCGGAGAAATAGTCCACCGGCCCACCCGCATCGTAGAGCGTCCAGCGCACGTCCGTTGCGCCGGCCGTGGTGCTCTGCAACTCCACTTGCAACGGCGCACAACCGGCCGACGCCGTGAGCGTGAACTCCGCGGTCAAGGTATCGGACACCGTTACGGGAAGCTCGGCTGCGCCCTGGCAGAAGGTGATCGGATCCTGCGCCACAACGGAAACAGTGAAGGAACCGCTGCCCGAGAACAGGTGCGCGGCTTCTTCATCGTTCGCGAAATTGGATGCACCGGACAAGGGGTCGCCGAAGGTCCATTGCACGTTCGCCCACGGACCGTTGGCAAGACCGAAGGCCACCGGTGTTCCGTTGCATGCGATGGACGGCGAGAAGGTGGGTGTGAGCTGCGGTGATGATCCAGCGGTCACTGGCAGGAAAAGGGTGTCGCTTGCACAACCGTTCCCCACGGCCAACATCACTTGGTAAGCCCCGGGTCCTTCATACACATGCATGGGGTCCTGTTCCATGCTCGTATCGCCGTTGGGATAGTCGAAGTCCCAGTTCCATTCGGTGACACCGACCATGGACTGTTGGAACTGGGCGAGCACCGGCGCGCATTCCCCTGAAGGTTCCACCGTGAACGCTGCCACAGGTTCCGGCTGCAGGATCACCTCCTGCGTGGTCGTCGCAGCACACGTGCCTTGCAGGATGCTCAAGGTAACCGTGTAGGTACTGTCGCCGCTCGCGTAAGTATGCTCGGCATTCGCGGTCGTGGCGGTATTGTTCGCCGAGCTCATATCGCCGAAGTCCCAATCCCAGTGATCGATGGTCGCACCGGCTCCCGGTGTACTCGTGTCGGTGAAGGGTACCGTTGTCCCTGCGCAGAACGGACCCGGCGGCACCTCGAACGCAGCCGTCGGCATGGGATGGACCAGCACCGTCATCGGCGCGGTGTTCGTGCACGTGATCTCAGGATCCGTCGTGGTGTAGGTGTAGGTAAGCACGATGCCCACTTCATCCAGCGGTGCGGCATCGGTATCGAAGGTGTAGGAGCCGGCACCGGCGCTTACGAGATCACCGGTCCATACACCGGTGGTGACCGGTTGTGGCAGGGCGATCGGGCCACTGTTGTCGCAAGCGGCCAGATCGGCGAAGGGTAGCACGCCGGGCAAGCCATGTACCACCACGGTCGTCGTTGCACAGGCCGTACAAGTGCCTGCGACGCCCGGGCAATACTCCACCGTGAAGGAGCCTGCTCCTGAGGCGCAAGTGTTGAAGTTGCCCTGACCGTCCAGGATCCCGGGTATCGGCGTCCACAGGCCGGCCGGTGGCCAGACGGGTGCAAGAACAACGACCCCTTCGCAATCGCAGGCGTGGAGCGTTGGGCCTGCGTCGGCAGCGGTCGGAGCGGGCACGTTCACCACCACCTGGTCCGAGCCGGGACATCCGCCAGTGGTGATCTCGTACTGCAATGTCGCCGCATACGGGCCTTCACCGGCGGCCGGGATGTAGGCCTGCTCGTTCACCGCTCCGGTGATCGTGCCGGGTCCATCAATGATCGTCCACGTGCCGCCAGCGGGTGCGCCGCCATCCAAGGCCACGGCCGGTGAGAGGTCGCATGCAGGACCAACCGGAGGATCGGCCGTGACCATGTTCGTATTGTTGACCTCGATGTCGATGTTACCCTGGCCCGTGCAACCCGTGCTGCCATCGGTGAAGCTGACAGCATAGCTCGTCGTCGGAGGTAGGGGTGCCACATCAGCCCATACCGCTGCGTTGGGTCCTCCGGTCCATTGGTAGGTGCCCGCACCATCGGCGCTGGCGGTCAAGGTGGTGGTATTCCCGATGCACAGCGGACCGGGAGGTTCGGCTATTACATCCACCACAGGTGGTGCGTACACCACGGCTACGATGGAGCCCACGGCATCGCATGGCCCAGCGCCTGCGCTCACGTTCCACGATCCGTTGTGCGCAGCGTTGGTGGCGTTCGCGATCACGATCGTGGCTGTCGTGCTCAATGCACTCACCACACCGGAAGGATCGGTCCATGTATAGGCAGCACCCGGATCGCCGCCGCTGGCGGTAAGGGTGATGGTGCCGCCTTCGCAAACCGGTCCATCCGAGAGCACCGGCAGGATCTCGGCCGCATCCTCCACCGGGACACTGGCCTGCACAGTGATGGACGGCCCACAGGAGTTGGTGACGGTGAGCGCGATGCCGAGGTCGACGCCGTTCGTTACGGGACAGACCTGTGGTGGCACCGGCCCGTTGAAGCTGGCGATGCCCGCATTGGTGAAGGTCCACGCGTAGGTGGCGTCGGCATCATCCGCACAGCCCGTGAGTGTAGCGGTGGGGCTTATGCATTGGCCCGTACACAGCTGTGCTGGCAGTGGGTCGATGGCGGCGGTCGGCGGTGCGAAGACTTCCACCTGCTGTACCACGTCCACGCCCGGGCACGCGCTCTGGGCCGTCATCGTTATGGAGTAGATGCCAGCGCCATTGAAGGTGATGGCCGGATCGAACTGTGCGGTGCAATCACTGCAGTCGAAATCCGCTGTTGCTGCGCAGTCCGACTCCACGGACCATTCGTAGGTGCCTTCGCAACCGAACACCTCCGGACCCAGGTTGGTGATGTTCGGTGTGAAGGGGGCGCAGCCACTGGCAGGCGATACAGTGAAGGTGGTAGGCGGTGGCGGTGCTTCGATGCAGATGTTGCGCTCCACGTGGGTGCTGCTCCCGCAACCGGAGTTGCTGCCCACGGTGAACTCGATCGAGTAGGTGCCCGGCACATGGAAGTCGATCGTCAACGGATCGGAACCGAAATTCCAGTTCGTGGGGTCGTCGGGTGTGCCGTTGTCGTTGCCCAGGGTGAGGCCCGGGGCCAGCGACCATTCCAGCGGGGAACTCCCCGATACGGTCCAGTAACCGTTCTCCGGGTTGGTGTCGCACGCGCCCGAATTGTCGATGGAGGAGCCCTGACTGGTGTTGTCGAAAACGACCGGCCCGATGCACGCGCGCTCTGGGGCGTTGATGGCCGCCACCGGTTCGTTGGAGATGTACACGCCATTGGTGGTGATGGGTGTTACCGGTGGACCGAAGTAGCAGCCATAGGCGGGCGTTACCTCCAGCCCTGCGGTATTGGGACCACCGGCATGGGTGCCGCCGCAGGAGTTGATGCTGAAGGCATGGAAGAAGGTGGAGGTTCCCGATGGGAGGTTGGTGAGCGTGGCCACCGGTGCGATCGTGGGCCCCAGGTCATAACTCTCGTGGATCGTATAGACCATGCCGAACGGGTTCTGGCCCGTGGGCGTGATCTCGAAGGCGAGCGGCTCGTCGGCACAACCGAACTGGCTGCCCCCGATGCCCAACTGTGCCGATATGCTAAGCACGGGCGGTCCTACCAGCACCTGATACTCCAGGGAACTGGAGCATCCCGTTGCAGGGTCCGTCACGGTATAGGTACCGCCGTTCAGCCCCGGTGGGAACGTGCCGCTGGCCGGTAAGGGGCTGCCGTTCGGTGTGATCAAGGTGCTGTATCCAGGAGGCCCTGACGAGGCGTCGGTGAAATCCACCGTGGTACTCGCCGGCGGCGGATCCTCGCAGAGGATGAAGGTGACGATGTCGTCACCGTAGGCGGGCGATGTGCCCATGGCCGTTCCTGCGATGGACGCCGTAAGCCCGGCATTGGGTGAGGCCAGTAAGGTGTAGGTGTCCGACTGCGTGTTCGGTCCGGGGCAGTTGGGGCTGGTAACCGATGCGGTGATCGTGGCGGCGGGATCCGTGGCCAGGATCGGTGCCGTGGGTGTGAACACCGGGTCCGTACAATCCGAACAGGAAAAAGTTCCTGGTGCCGTGGAGCTCCAGGTGATCACCACGTCGTTGTCGTCGCCGAAGTTGCCGCCTGCCGTATCCAGCATCAGCTCCATGGTCCCGTCTCCGCAGAGTGTTGCGGGAACCCCTCCAAGCGTGAAGCTGCACTGGGCCGCCACCGTGCCCGGTAAAACGAGACATGCGAACAACGCAAAGCATAGTACCGCACCATGCAGCCATCGGATCGGCATGACCGACGCATACGCTGGAAGCGCACCGTGCATCGTATCGCTCACCCGCGCGAACATCAGGTGCAATTCGCCTTCAGGGAAGAAGGGCAGGGGAGCCGTTGCGGGCCAGGGATCAAGGACATCGTTCACAAAGCGGTCCGATGGTGCACCCGGGTCAGGTGCGTACACAGGATAGCTAGGCCGCAAAGGTCCGGCTTATGTAAAGTGGGCCGATTCCATTCGTCTGGCTCAAATGCACTTTTGTGGCGTGGGAAGGGGCGTCCGGCGAATAGAGGGCAAGAAATCGAGGGCATGTTGGCGCGTTGGGTGCTGACCGCAGAGTGATCGACGGACGCGGATGGACAATGGTGGGATGATCCATGTTCATCCGTGCTCGGATCGAGCGCGCCTGTGATGCATCCGCAAGAAGGTGTCAGGTTTGGATCAGCTTGGCGACGTAATAATGGAACGGCCGACCGATACATTCGAGCGACGGCCCTCGTACATACATCAACCCGCGACCATGACATCGATCCGCACACTCGTCTGTTCTGTTCTACTTGTCTCCGGGCCGCTCGCGGGGCAATCACTGGTGAGCACGGTGCCGCGGCCGCGCACGGCCTTGCTGGAGGAGTTCACTGCGCTCAATTGCGGCAACTGTCCCGGCGCACATGCCGTGGCGAACTCACTTGCGGCCACATACGGCGATGACCTGACCATCATCGGCGTACATGGTGGTAGTCTGGCCGTGCCTTCGGGATCGCAACCCGACCTGCGCAGCGCAGCGGGTGCTGCGCTCTGGAGCCAGTTCAACGTAACCTACCAACCGCAAGGCATGATCGCGCGCCAGGGCCTGCAGCAAGCATCGGCATGGAACGCATCCATCCAAAGTGTACTCGCGCAAACATCGCCGGTCAACATTGGCGTGGCATCCGTTTTCGAAGCCGGCGAGCAGCAGTACCTCACGGTACAGGTCGAACTTTACTACACCGCTGAAGGCCCCATTGGTGAGGATCGCATCCACGTGGCGCTCACCGAGGACCACATCATCGGCTGGCAATCGGATTACGTGAACGGCCATCATCCGGACTACGATCATCGCCACGTGTTGCGCGCCTACTTTACACCCTTGGAAGGCGATGCCGTGACGACCACTTCGACGGGATCATTCGTTTCGCGCACCTATTCGCTCAACATTCCCCCTGAATGGAACGTTGGCGAGTTGGATGTTGTCGCTTTCGTCGGTGAAGCGGATGGCATCCTCCACCAAGTGCGCAGTGTGGATGCCGACGGTGGTGTGACACTGGGTGTTGACGCGAACGCCGATCGGTACCAGGGCCTGGGTGCGGCCTTCCCCTTGCCCGCAGCTGAGCAGGTGACCATCCCGCTTTCCACGAACGCGAACGGGGTATTGCTGGTGCGCGATGTACACGGCAGGGTGGTGCTTCAGGAGCGTGTGCCCATAGGTTCGCGAACGGTGGTGCTGCCAGTGAACGATCTCGCAGAAGGCGTTTATACGTACGGGTTCAGCAACGGTTCGGCGCGGCTCGTGGTGGTGGCGCGCTGATCGGTAGGACCCTGAGCGGAGGCCCTCGGAGCTCCCCACGTTCGCGGGGATGGCTACCGGGGGCTTCTGTTCCTGGCTCGCGCAGGTGGGCTGTCTTCAAACCACGGATGGACGCAGAAGGGGACTGATGAAAGAGGATGGAGCGTTCATTCGTGTCCATCCGCGGTAGAAATGAAGGAGCCCGGCTTGCACCGGGCTCCTTGTTGCGTTCCCTCCCTCTCCTTGGAAGAGGATAGGGGTGACGACCTTATACCACTCCCTGGTCCAGCATCGCGTCGGCAACTTTCACGAAACCGGCGATGTTGGCGCCTTTCACGTAGTTCACGCCTTTGCCCTCTTTGCCGTGCTTCACGCAGGCGGCGTGGATGTTCTTCATGATCGTGTGCAGGCGCTGGTCCACTTCCTCGCGGGTCCAGCTGAGGCGGAGGCTGTTCTGGCTCATCTCCAGGCCCGAGGTGGCAACACCACCGGCGTTGCTCGCCTTGCCGGGCGCGAAGGCCACACCAGCGGCGTGGAACACTTCGATGCCCTCGGGCGTCGTTGGCATGTTGGCACCTTCGGCCACGTACTTCACGCCCTTCTTCACCAGGTCCTTCGCGTTCTTGCCATCGAGCTCGTTCTGCGTGGCGCAGGGCAGTGCCACATCGCACTTCGCCACCACGTCCCATACGCGCGCGCCCTTCTTGTAGGTGACGCCCTTGAACTTCTTCGCGTACTCCTCGATGCGGCCGCGCTTCACGTTCTTCAGCTCCATGAGGAAGGCGAGCTTCTCTGCATTGATGCCGGCGGGATCGTAGATGCTGCCATCGCTATCGCTGGCGGTGACCACTTTGCCGCCGAACTGCGTGGCCTTCTCGATGGCGTATTGCGCCACGTTGCCGCTGCCGCTCACGGCCACCGTCTTGCCCTTGAAGCTGGTCTTGTTGTGCTTCATCATCTCCTCGGCGAAGTACACGCAGCCGTAGCCGGTGGCCTCTGGACGGATCAGTGAGCCGCCCCAGGTGATGCCCTTGCCGGTGAGCACGCCGGTGAATTCGTTCGCCAGGCGCTTGTATTGGCCGAACATGAAGCCGATCTCGCGACCACCTACGCCGATGTCGCCCGCGGGCACGTCGGTGTCGGGGCCGATGTGGCGGAACAGCTCCGTCATGAGGCTCTGGCAGAAACGCATCACCTCGCCGTCGCTCTTGCCTTTCGGGTCGAAGTCGCTACCGCCCTTGCCACCGCCCATGGGGAGGGTGGTGAGGCTGTTCTTGAAGGTCTGTTCGAAGCCCAGGAACTTCAAGATGCTGAGGTTCACGCTGGGGTGGAAACGCAGACCGCCTTTGTAAGGTCCGATCGCGCTGTTGAACTCGATGCGGAATCCGCGGTTCACTTGGGTGTTGCCCTTGTCATCCACCCAGGGAATGCGGAAGATGATGGTGCGCTCGGGCTCCACCATGCGCTCCAGGAGCATCTTGCCCTTGTACTTGGGATTCTCCTCGATGAAGGGGATCACCATTTCGGCCACTTCATGCACGGCCTGCAGGAATTCCGGCTCGCTGCCGTTGCGCTTCTTCACTTCGGCCATGAAGGCGTCCACTGCCTTGTTCGACTTTGCCATACGGGGATGTTTTGGTGCTTCTTGGTTGAAAAGCAGGCGCAAATGTAGGCGGGGGAAATGCATGGGCAAGCGTTACAATGGAGCCACGAGCTACTGGTCATGGTGCCCGTCACACCGGAAGATCGCGCCAGCGATCCATCCGGTGTCCCTCCAAGGATTGCGACGCGACTGTTCGGGGTCAGGACCCCTGTGCGCGGTTTCCATGCCGGCCACCGTTGACTCCGCCCCACAGTTGAACGAGGAGATGTCCCTGGCCGGCATTCAGGTGCAAAGCGTGACCATCACCACGGTGCTACATGCATCACGCCGACCTGCCGAGCCCCAACGAGCCGCCTCAGTCCTTCACCATCCGTGTCGTATAGCTGCTCTCCTTTGTTGTTGCGCGCACGATGTAAACGCCAGGGGCCAGCTTCGAAATATCAAGCACCCCGGCAGTGGTGCGCCAGGCTTCCTGCATCACCACCTGCCCGTTCAGGTCGATCACGGAGACCGTTCCCAGTTGCTCTGACGACGCAATGTGTATCCTGTCCCTGGCCGGGTTGGGCGAAATGGAGAGGGTGAACCCTTCGCTTTCACGCACACCGGTTCCCAAAAGGAGGTCATCCAGGTATACCACCCAGCCGTTGGCCGAGAAGGGTGCCTGGTCATCCCAGCCAGCAATGTACTGGCCGTTGGGCGAGATGGCGATGGCCGTTCCCATGCGGCCGGTAGGTGCGTTTATGTCCACGCCGTTCTGCTGCAGGATGTCCTTAAGGAAGACGGGTTGGTCACCAAGATCGGGATGGTAGATGAGGGTCTCCCGGACCAAGGAGCCGAACTCGCCGAAATTCTGCGCGTAGCCTACTGCGATGCCATCGTCGGAGATGCTGGTGAAGGTGGCTGCGATGTAGCCATCGGGGATCTCGAACGTGGTGAAGCTGTCCGTGTTGCGGTCATATAGGAAGGGCTTGTTGTCGAAGTCGCCCACCATGACGGATGATGCGTTGATCGCGTTGACCGCATTCACGCCCACCTCCGGCAAGTCGGGTGCGACCTGTACGATCTCAAGTTCGGGCGTTATGTACACGGGTATGCGTCGGGTGCCACCGGCTGGTTCGTCATCGGCCCAGCCACCGATGGTGCCATCGTCGGTGACGAAGTAGCCTGCCACCGCCACATAGTCCGGACTGAAGATCTCGGTGAGTACTTCGGTCTCGGTGTTGTACCGGAAGGTGCCGAAATCGCAGCAGCCGATGGACATCTGCCCGGTCACCCACACACCGTTCGGTGATATGCTGTACGTGGTGAAGGAGGACTCCTGTGGGTTGGATGCTGGGAACCATCCGATGGGTTGCCACACGCCGTTCCGCCGCACCGCGGGCTGAAGGATGAAATTGGCTTCATCCAGGAACATCGATCCGGCCACATCACCGTCGTTGTTGATGGACTCGGTGCTGGTCGCCTCCGCTTCGATGTCCGTCCAGGTGAGGGTGGGGAAGTCGAAGTAGCCACCACCGCTCACGGCGAGCCCATTGTCGTTGATATCGTTGAACCGGCTGCCGAACGAGGAGGCCACGTAGTACTCCATTTGCGCATGCACGGCGCTCGGGGCCATGCAAACCGATGTAGCCAGAAGGAGGAAGGTGTTGAGGTGCTTCATGTTCACGTGTTGCTGGTTGTTCGCAGAGGGCCGATGATCTCGCACGGCCCTCAACTGGAGGGCCATTTGGTCGGTGCCTTTTGAGCTTGTGAAGCTATTGCTTCATTCAATATGGGCTGCGCACTAGATCATTTGAGCGTCACACCGGAAGAGCGCGACAGCGATCTGTCCGGTGTCCCGCCCAAGCCTTGCGAACAGGCCTTGGTGAGACGCTGGATAACCTCCTGCGTAGGTTTCCGGCGTGACGGTTCGGGTCAATTGAGCTGGTACACCTTCCCCGGCAGGCTGCGTACCACTCCATTGAACTCCAGGTTCAACAACAAGCCTGCGGCCTTGCCTTGCGCCATGCGGCTTTGCACGCACAGTTCGTCGATATCCACCTTGCCCTTGCTCTTGATGATGTCCACCAACGTCTGCTCGTCAGGCATCAGGTCGGTGAAGAGCGCGGCTTGCACTACGGCTTTCTTCTTCGTCTTGGGCAACCACTCCATCAGCGTGATCACGTCCTTCGCATTGGTGACGAGCGCAGCTTTGTTCTGTTGGATCAATTTGTTGCATCCCTCGCTGCGCGGATCGCTGGGCCGTCCAGGGAAGGCGAACACCTCGCGGTCGTAGCTGCTTGCGATGTCGGCGCTGATGAGGCTGCCCCCCTTGGGGCCGCTCTCCACCACGACCGTGCAATCGCTGAGGCCAGCGATGATGCGGTTCCGCGCCGGGAAATTGCCGGGCGCGAAGGGGCTGTCGCTCGCGAGTTCGGTCAGTAGCCCGCCGTTCTTCAACATCTCTTTCGCGGTTGCCGCATGTTCGCCGGGGTACAGCCGGTCCATGCCATGCGCCACACAACCGATGGTGGGCATGCCGTTCTTCACCGCCGTGCGGTGTGCCACGATGTCGATGCCGTAGGCCAGGCCGCTCACGATGGTGGCGTTGCATTCCTTCAAGCCTTCCACCAGTTCCACACACAAGCGCTTGCCCTGCTCCGTTGGTGTACGCGTGCCAACGATGGCCACCACATGCTCCACATCCGGTTCCACTTCACCTTTGGCATGGATCAGGACAGGCGCGTCCTCGGCTTGCTTCAAGCGCCGCGGATAGTCGGGATCCAGGTAGAAGCGTAAGCGCAACTTGTGTTTTCGCACATAGGCCAGCTCCCTTTCGGCACGTGGAAGTACGTTCTTGTCGGTGATGCTCGCGATCAACTTCGGTCCAATGCCCGGCACTTTCTCCAGGGTGTTCTTGAGCTTGCGGTCCGTGAAGATGGGATCCACGCCGCCGCAATACGCCACAAGGTTGCGCGCGTTGACGGGCCCGATGCCCTTGAGCATGCTCAACGCGATCCGATGTATCCACTGCTGGTCCTCCACGCGATGCCTCCGACGTAAGGCGGACCTAATTTCTACATTTACCCGCAACGCTCGATCCGGCAACGGGACCCCTGCGGAAATCCAGCAAGAATATCCGAAGCACCATGAGGTCCTCCATCTTCCTGTTGGCCTGCGCATCCGCTTTTTCCGTGTGGGCCCAGGACGCAACGGTGACCGGGAAGATCACCGGGACGGGAAGCACGGAAGGCCTTGTCGGTGTCACCATCGTATACGCTCCGGGCAAAGGTGTGGTGAGCGACCTGGATGGCAATTATGTATTGACCATACCGGCGGGCGAGCACAGTATCGTCTTCAGCTCCATCGGCTACCAGACCGCGCGTGAAGAGGTGACGTTGCAAGCCGGGGAACAGCGGACGGTGAACATCGCCATGACCGAGGCGGCCGTGCAACTGGACATGGTGGTGATCAGCGCCGGCAAGTTCGAACAACGCGTTGGAGAGGTCACGCAATCACTCAGCGTGCTGCGGCCCGAGCTGGTGCGCAACAAGAACTCGGTCTCGCTCGGTGAGGCATTGGATCAGGTGCCGGGTGTGGTGATCGTGGACGAGGAACCACAGATCCGTGCCGGGAGCGGTTTCAGCTACGGTGCCGGAAGCCGTGTCCAGGTGTTGGTGGACGACATCCCCATCCTCAGCGGCGACATAGGCCGCCCCAACTGGACCTTTCTGCCGATCGAGAACCTGGAACAGGTGGAGGTGATCAAGGGCGCGTCATCCGTACTCTATGGTAGCGCTGCACTGAGCGGCGTGATCAATGTGCGCACCGCCTATCCACGGGCCGAGCCCCGTACACGGATCATCACTTTCGCCGGGATCTACGACTCACCGGCCAATGCCAAGGCACGTTGGTGGGGCGACAACAGCCCGATGTTCGGCGGCGCCAACTTCTCGCACAGCCAGCGTTTCGGAAAACTCGACCTGGTGCTCGGCGGTAACGCGTTCTCCGACAATGGGTACGTTGGACCGGAGCCGTTACCAGCGGACACCATCGCGGCGGATCCGCTCCGCACCGGCCCCGGTGGCTACGAGAACAGGATCCGCTTCAACGTGGGCACACGTTGGCACAATGGCAAGGTCAAGGGTCTGAGCTACGGCATCAACGCGAACGCAATGAAGAGCCGAAGCACCAGCGTGTTCATCTGGAACGATATCGACTCCGGCCTCTACCGCCCCAAGCCCGGAACGGTGACGCGGACGCGGGGCGCACAGTACTACATCGACCCCTTCGTGGACTACCTCTCCAAGGCCGGCACGCGCCACACCTTGCGGATGCGCTACCACCAGCAGGATTTCGACAACGACAACGACCAGAGCAACAGCAACCAGGTATTGCATGGCGAGTACCAGGTGCAGCAGAAACTGGACCTGTTCGGGGAGACGGTCTTTACTGCGGGCCTGGTCTGGCGCAAGGTCACATCGCAGGCGGCGTTGTACAGCGGCGATGCCGATGGCGACGGGCGCAACGACGCGATCAACACGGCAGCTTATCTGCAGTTGGACAAGAAACTCCTCGACAAACTCGCCCTTTCAGCGGGTCTTCGTTTTGAGCGCTTCACCGTGAACGATCAAGAGGCTGAACGACCTGTGTTCCGCGCAGGCGCCACCTACCAGGTGTTGCGCGCCACCTACCTGCGAGCGAGCTATGGACAAGGCTTCCGGTTCCCCACCATCGGCGAACGCTTCATCAGCACCAGCGTCGGAGCGTTGGCCATTTTCCCGAACGCGGACCTGCTACCCGAGCAGAGCTGGAACGTGGAGGGCGGTGTGAAGCAGGGGTTCAAGATCGGCGGCTTTGTCGGTTATCTGGATGCCGTCGTATTCCAGCAGGACTACCAGAACTATGTGGAATTCACCTTCGGCCAATGGGGCCCGCCCCCGTACAATGCGAGCAACCTGTACGGCTATGGATTCAAGAGCGTGAACACCGGTGGTGCCCGAGTGAGCGGCTACGAGTTCGAGCTGGCGGGCAAAGGGAAGATCGGTGCCGTGCAGCTTTCCGCATTGATGGGCTACACGCACACGACGCCGGTCAGCACGACACCGGACCAGGTGTACGCGACGTCGCCTAACCCGGCTTCGCCCATTCCGCCCTCCACCTATGCGAACACCAGTTACGATACCACCGGCAACATCCTCAAGTTCCGTATCCAGCGTCTGTTCCGCGCGGACGTGCAAGCGGAGTACCAGCGCTTCTTCATCGGTGGCAGTGTGCGCTACAACAGCCATGTGCGCAACATCGATAAAGCCTTCATCACGCTGGACGACCTGAATGGCATACTCGATACCGGCGTGCGCGAGTGGATGGAGACGCACAAGACCGGCGATACCATCGTGGATGCACGCATCGGGACCACCTTCATGGAGAATAAAGTGCGTGTGGCCTTCATCGTGAACAACCTCACGAACCACACCTATTCCCTGCGGCCCTTATCCATCGAAGCACCGCGTAGCATGCAGGTGCAATTGAGCATGACCCTGTGAACCGGACACATACCCGCCAGCGGATCGGGTCGTTGGTAACGGTAGCGGTGCTGTGGTCGTGGATCGTCGGTGCCGTTCTGCGCGAGCCGCCCTCCAACGCCTTGTCCTGGGATACGTTCGGCTATTACCTCTACCTGCCGGCGACCCTGCTCCACAACGACCTGGCCTTGCAGGACCAGGCTTGGGTGCAAGAGGCCCTGGAGACCTACCACAATTCCACGAACTTCTATCAAGCGGGCCGCCTGCCGGATGGTCGTTGGGTGATGAAGTACTCGATGGGTCTCGCCGTGTTGTGGGTCCCGGTCTTCGTCATTGCACATGTGGCGGCCGGCTTGTCCGGTCATCCGCAGGATGGCTTCTCGGCCCCGTACCAATGGGCAGTAGTGGTGACCGGGCTGCTCTATGTGCTCGTGGGCTTGTTGCTGACGCGGCGTGTGCTGGGTCACTTCTTCAACGACAGGGTCACGACCATCGTGTTGGCGCTCCTCGTTCTGGGGACCAACTACTTGCACCAGGCGCTCTCCGGCTACGGCATGCCGCATGTGATCCTCTTCACGTTCTATGCGGCCATCCTCTGGCGCACCATCCGTTGGTATGAGGAACGGCGGATGCGCGATGCGGTCCTGCTCGCTCTGCTCATGGGCCTGACGATCCTGAGCAGGCCCTCGGAGGTGGTCTGCCTGCTGATCCCCTTGCTCTATGGGTTGAAGGATGTCCGCAACTGGAAGGAGCATCTGCGTTCGCTTTGGGTGCAACGCCGCCAGCTCGTGGTGATGGGAGCGGTGCTCCTCTTGATCGGCCTGCCCCAGTTCCTCTACTGGAAGTGGCTGACCGGACAGTTCCTGTATATGAGCTACAACAACCCTGGTGAGGGATTTGAATTCCTGCATCCCTTCATCTGGGAGGTCCTCTTCAGTTTCCGAAAGGGGTGGTACATCTACACGCCCATCATGGCCATTGCTACCGGTGGCTTGTTCCTGATGCAGCGAACGTTGCCGGAGCTGCGCACCGCATTGGTAGCCTTCTTCATCCTCAACCTCTACATCATCGGCAGCTGGTCGTGCTGGTGGTATGCGGAGAGCTTCGGACAGCGCGCGCCAGTGCAGAGCTATGCCGTTATGCTCCTGCCCCTCGGGTGCGTGGTGCACTGGCTGGGTGAGCGTCGCCTGCGTGCTGTCGCAGGGGCGACCGTGCTTGTCGTGCTCACAGTGTTCAACCTGTTCCAGACCTACCAGAGCAGGCATGGCCTCATCCACACATCGCGCATGACATGGCCTGCATACAAAGCGGTCTTCGGTCGCACGGTGCCACCGCCCGATCTCGGTAGCCTGTTGTTGGTCGACCGGACCCCGACCGGCAATGAACATGGCCCGGACCTGCGCGACTACCGCAAACGCCCCTTCATGACGATGGGTTTCGACGCACCGTTCCCAGGTGTTGGAAGCACCCGCTTCCGGGATTCGATCACGTATCGTGGAAAGGGCGCATTCCTGCTGACCGCTGACAGCGTCTACTCCCCACCCGTGCACGCGCACTGGAACGAGCTTACTTCCCGATCGCATCTTTGGGTGCATGTGCAGTGTGCCGTGCATCTGCCCGCAGGCGACGGAGCGGCTCGCACAGTAGCATTGGTGGCGACCTTTGACCACAACGACTATACATATTCCTACAAAGCACTGAGGGCGATCCCCGATCCCTCCCGGACCGATGGCTGGAGCACGGTTTCCTTCTGGTACCTTACGCCCGAGGTCCGATCACCCAGGGACCGTTTGTTGGTCTACGCGTGGTTGGAAGAAGGCGGGGCCACCTTGGTGGACGAGATCGAAGTGACCTTGTACGAACCCATCGCACGATACTGAATGCGTATTCTCGGTGTGATCCCCGCCCGCTTCGCCAGCACCCGCCTCCCCGGAAAGCCACTGGCCGACATCGGCGGTAAAAGCATGGTCCACCGTGTCTTGGAGCGTGCCGCACGAGCTACATGCCCTGGCGAGGTCGTGGTGGCCACCGACGATCAACGGATCTTCGATCATGTGGTCTCGCTCGGCGGCCACGCCGTGATGACGAGTCCCGACCACCCCAGCGGTACGGACCGTTGTTATCAAGCCTTGGCCCAACTGGGAAAGGAACGGTACGACGCCGTGGTGAACATCCAGGGCGATGAACCCTTCCTCGTGCCCGAACAGATCGATGAGTTGTGCAGAACACTGGTCGATGCGAAGGGCGGCATCGCTACGCTCGCGCATGCCCTCACCGATGATCGTGACCTCGACGATACAGGCAAGGTGAAGATCGTGACGGACGTTCATGGTGATGCGCTCTATTTCAGTCGTGCCGCGATCCCCGTGCTACGGAACCATGTATCCGGTGTGCGCCATTCCGTGTTCCCTTTCCTCAAGCACATCGGCCTTTACGCGTATCGCAGCGATGTACTGGGGCAGATCGTCCAGCTCTCCCCCTCGGCGCTGGAACGTGCCGAATCCCTGGAGCAACTCCGCTGGTTGGAGAACGGGTTCAAGGTGAGGGTCGGGATCACGCAATACCCGTCGTTCTGCGTGGATACACCGGCCGATCTTGAGGAAGCCAGGAGGATCGCCGACCAGCACTGAGAGTTGGCTCCTCAGGCGATAACTTGCGCACCGGATCATGGGCATCGAACGCGACCTTTTCGACCTGCTGTACGAGCACGATTGCGTGATCGTACCGCGCTGGGGCGGTTTCCTGGCCCAGTACCGTCCGGCCCGCCTGGACGAAGGCCGCAGGCTCATCCATCCGCCTGGCAAGGAGGTCGGTTTCAACCGCCACCTGCTCCGTAACGATGGTCTCCTGGCCGATCTGATCGCCAAGCGCGAAGGCATCACCTTTTCCGCGGCCAATGTGCTGATCGACCGTGAAGTGGACCTGTGGCGCACCGGACTGGAGCGGCAAGGCAGGCTGGAACTGCCCCGGATCGGCATCTTTTACAGGGACGCGGAACGGAACCTGCAGTTCGATCCCGACGACCGGGCCAATTTCTTGAAGGAGGCCTTCGGCTTGCGAGCATTGGCCGCAGTACCGGCTGTTGTGAAAGAGGCGTTCATCGAGCCCCGTGTCATCCCCTTGCCGTCCACAAGGACCGAGCCTGTGGAGCGCCGTTCCTGGATGTGGGCTGCGGCAGCATCCTCCATTGTGATCATTGGCGCTGCGGCATTCTGGGCCTATCGTTCACTGGACCAGGGGAACGCGCAATGGAGCGGTCCTTGGGAGCCGGCCCCGGCCCCAATGTACGTGCCTTCCACCGAGCCGTTGCCGCAGATGACCGCTTCCGCATCGGTCTTCTCATTACCGGAAGAGTCCTTGGGGATCCGCACGCTACCGTTGACCACTGATGACAGTGTGACCATCACCGTGGACCTGGGTACCCCTGCGGTGGTCGCACCGGCGGATACCACGGTCGTCGCCACTCCCGCCAAGACCTTGCTCCGTGCCCGTTTCCATGTGATCGGGGGTTGTTTCGCACAACCCGAGAATGCGGATCGGCTGTTGGCCGACCTGCAAGGGAAGGGTTATCCCGCCGCACGGCTTGCCCGCTATGGCGATCTGCATCCGGTCGCCTACGGAAGCTATCCTGATCGCGAGACCGCCTTGGACGCTTTGGCGACCGTTCGAAGAAATGCTTCGGCGCAGGCGTGGTTGCTTGTGCGTTGAGGCCGTTCGGCCACCGTACCTTAGTACCCAAGAATCCGATGGAGACCATGCAACTCGTGGAATTGGAGGCCTGTACCGTGGCCTTTTTGGATGGTGACATCGTCCATACGCATTTCAAGGACCACCACTTGGTGAGCCCCGAAGAAGTCCAGGCGATGTTCGATGCCATAGAAGCAGAGCGCAACGGGCGCAAGGCCCTTTTGATGGTGACCGTTGGCGAGAACACCACCATGAGCGGTGAAGCACGTGCGCACGCCTCTTCAGAAGCCTCTTGCCGTTATATCGCTGCGGACGCCATCGTCGTGCGGGATTTCGGCCACCAGCTCGCCGCCAACGTGTTCGTGAGGCACAACAAGCCGCACCGGCCCATCCAGATGTTCCCCGATCAGGAGAAAGCACTGGCTTGGTTGAGGGAGCATCGTGATCTGGTCGAGAAGGCTTGACGCATGATGTTGCACACAGTTCCCATCCTCGTCCTGTCGTTCTTCGCCCTGCAAGGTTCCGCCCAGGTAGCGGAGGCTCCTTCGCGCACGATCCCTACCGGGAAGGCCGAGGTCACAGCGCTCTGCATTTCGCCGAAGGGCGATCAGGTCCTTGTCGGGTTGAACAATGGCGCTGTTCTGCACCACATCGAAAGCGGCAAGAAGGTCCATGCTTTCACCTATTCAGAGGATGGCGGTACAGCGGTGTACCACGTCGGCTTCAATGACAATGGCGAGTTCGCCGTGCTCATCGGCCACAGTGGTAAGCGTACCGTTTGGAGCGTGACCACCGGCAAGCAGGACAAGGTGATCAACCCGCATCGCTGGATCCCCGATCCACGCACAGTGAAGGCCATGGGCCTGGACATGTCCAATTCCACCTTCGACCGTTTCTACCAGCAGAAGGAGGTACACATCGGCGATGTCCTGGTACGCTCCGTCAAGAACGGGAGCGTGGAATTCGTCGGTGCGGATGGTAAGGTGACGCGTACCCTGACCTTCCCCGAGAACAAGGACCAGCACCACCTGGCACCGTTGCTCCTTTGGGAGAAGCAGTTGGTCGTGGGTACGGACAATGGCAAGGTCCTGTTCTACGACGTGCTTTGAGCCGCCAAGGTCCGCAAGGCCTCACTCACGTGCATACCTGCACGTAGCGGATCATCCACGGCACCGCGCACGATGCCTTCCTTGTCGATCACATAGGTGACCCTGCCTGGGAACAGCCCCAGCGTGCGCCCCACTTGGTAGGCTTTGCGCACGCCACCATCCGGATCGGAGAGCAACCGGTAAGGTAGCTTCCATCGTTCCACGATGCTCTTGTGCGATGGTACTGCGTCGTTGCTGATGCCCAGGACCACGGCATCCCGGGCATGGATGTCCATATGCGCATCGCGGAAGGCGCAGACCTCGATGGTGCAGACCAGGGTGTTGTCCCGAGGATAGAAGAACAGCACCACACTGCGTTTTCCCCGAAAGGAGCGAAGCTGGACGAGGTTGCCATCCTGGTCCTGCAACTCGAAGTCCGGTGCCTCCGTGCCGAGCTCAAGCATGGTCCTTGGCTCCCGCCGGTCTGCGCAGCGATGAAACAATGAACATGACCACCGCACCCAGAACAAGTAATCCGAACGCCCCCCAAACCCAGGTCATGCGTGCACGGAGCACGACCAGCAGGATCAGGAAGAACAGCAGGAGCGTCGCTCCCTGGGCCCAAGCCCGCAACTGCAGGACCGACCACTTCACTTCACCGCGCTTCATTCGCCGGTGGAGGCGATGTACCGACCCATGGTAGACCAGCAGCAGCGCCATGTAGCCCAGAAAGACGTGCATGAACGGCCATTTCAGGAGATCCGGACGCAGGTAGAGCATCCATCCGCCCAGCAGGATCATGAGCAACATCGCCGGCCAGATCACAAGGAAAAGGGCCCCGTGTTCCATGACCGAGAATTTGTTGGTCAGGATCGTGCGATCCGGTTCCCAGGTCGCCATGGCGTCCCGATGGGCAACGAACAAGCGTACAATGTGGAACGTCCCCGCGAACCAAACCACCAAAGCGAAGAGTTCCAAGGCCTTCAGGTACGAGGGTATGGGATCGATCAGTGAGGGTTCCACCCGAATAGGCTGTGCTCAAAGATAGCTGCACACTTGAGCTGGCTACCTTCGCGCCCGCAATGACGAAAACCGCACGACCCGCTAGCGAGAGCTACGCCGAGACCACCCACCTGGTGTTGCCGAACGACACCAACACGCTGGGCAACCTGTTCGGCGGCCAGTTGCTCAAGTGGCTCGATATCAGTTGCGCCATCAGTGCGCACCGCCACTGCAAGCGCCTTACGGTGACAGTGGCCGTGAACCACGTCGGCTTCGACCGCCCGATCAAGCTCGGCGATTTCGTCACCATCAAGAGCCACGTGAGCCGTGGCTTCAGCACGAGCATGGAGGTGTGGGCCGATGTATGGGTGGAGGATCAACTGACGGGCGAGAAGATCAAGGCGAACAGTGCCATCTACACCTTCGTCGCCATCGATCAGGCCGGCCGTTCCATCAGTGTACCGGATGTCCTGCCCGGTAACGAAGAGGAGCAGAAGCGGTACGATGGTGCTTTGCGCCGCCGCCAGCTCCGCTTGATCCTTAGTGGCAAGATGAAGGCCGCGGATGCCACCGAGCTGAAGGCCCTGTTCGACTAGTCCGGTCCCTTAAAGTCCCTCGTCCAGGCTGTAGCTGTCGAATATTTCAGCGGTCTCGGTATCCAAACCGCGCAACCCGAGGTGGCGCAGGATGGCCCCGACGCACACCGCGCTTTGCGCGCCACCGTGGATGTGGGCCACGATATAACGCACCTGCTCCGCGTCCTCCATGTGGAATTGCAGGCTGATATCGATGTCGTCCGCAGTGGCGAAGATCCAGTCGGAATCCTGCCGGTCACCGAAGGGGATCACCTCCAGGATCTTCACGACGAGGTCCTCCAACTTCCCGATCGGGCCCGGTTCATGGTCAGCAGGTACCTCGCGCATGGAGGCCACATCCGGAAGGTCCTGGATGAAGATGTCCCAGCTCATGCGTTGGCCAAGTTCGCGATCGCCCGTAGATCTTGTTCCTCCATGCACCGGAAATGGCCCTTCGGGCATTTGTCATAACCGATCTTTGAACAGGGTCTGCACGACAGCCCGCCCACTTCCATGATGTGCGCCTTGGTCGGGTCCGTTGGTATGTAAGGTCCCATCCCGAACGAGGGCACGGTGTTCCCCCAGATGCTGATCACGGGCTTGCGGAACGCCGCGGCCATGTGCATGGCGCCACTATCATGAGCGATCACGTTGCGCGCCTGCTTGATCAGCGATGCGCTCCCCAGGATGTCGTAGCGACCGGTGGCATCGAAAGCGCGAGCACCGACCGCTGTTGGAATGGCGCGGGCTATGGCCTGGTCCTCACGACCACCGATGATCACCATGGGACCTTCGATCATCCGGACCAGATCGATCAAGCGGTGTTCCGGAAGTCGTTTCGTTGCATGCGCCGCCCCGATCGCGACGGCCGTGTACCCTGAGCGATGCGAAGCGGGCAGCGTATCAAGGGGGACTTCGCGATCGGTCGGGATGAAGAGGTCCAGCCCTTGGCCGTCGTTCCTTACGCCGAGGTGTTCCACCGTGCTGAAACAACGATCCACGATGTGCATGCGCGGCAAACGATCGATCTTGAAGTTCACCAGCAACCACTTCTCGATGTTCAACTTGGGGAAGCTGTGCGTGGCAACGCCCAACGCACGTTTGATCCGCGAGGTGCGCAGGTTATGGTGCAGGTCGATCACCACATCGTAGCGTTCCGGCCGCAACCGACCGATCAGACTGCCGAGGTCCTCGCCCAGTTCATGCACGCGGTCCACATGCGGGTTGAAACGTACAAGGTCGCCGAAGACCGTCTTCGTCGCAACATGCAACTCCACGCCCGGTACCTGCTGCTTCAAGCAGCGCAACACCGGGCTGGTGAGCACGATGTCGCCGATGGAGCTGAAACGTAGGACGAGGATCTTCATCTACGGAGCGCAAAGTTGCGCGTTCGAAGGTTACGTGTCACGTATTCGACCCGCAACTCGGCGACGCGCAGCAAGCAACGTGCGCTTGCTCCGGGCGTGCTCTACTTTTGCCGCCGATGTTCACCGATACCCACGCACACCTCTACCACCACCAGTTCGCGCATGACCGCGAGGCCATGGTGAAGCGCGCGATGGATGCTGGTGTGACCCGTTTACTGTTGCCCAATGTGGATCACGATACGATCGATGTCATGCATGCCTTGTGCGATGCCCACCCGACCGTGTGCTACCCGATGATGGGCCTGCATCCCTGCCATGTGGGTGCGGACAATGCCGATGCGATGGAAGAAGTTGAAAGGCTTCTCCGCTCCCGGTGGTATTGTGCGGTAGGTGAGATCGGTATCGACCTGTATTGGGACAAGTCCTTTCTCGCTCAGCAACAGGAGGTCTTCCGGCAGCAGGTGCGCTGGGGGAAGGAGCTGGGCCTCCCCATCGCCATCCATTGCCGCGAGAGCTTCGCCGAGACCATAGCGATCGTGGAGGAGGAGAACGATGAACGCTTGCGTGGCGTTTTCCACTGCTTCACCGGAACGGCCGAACATGCGGCGCGTGTGATCGGACTCGGCGACTTCTATTTGGGTATCGGGGGTGTGGTCACCTATCCGAAAGGGGGATTGGCAGGGACCATGGCCGTTGTCGGACCCGAGCATTGCGTACTGGAGACCGATGCGCCTTACCTGGCGCCTGTTCCGTTCCGGGGCAAGCGCAACGAAAGTTCCTATATCCCGCATATCGCGGAGAAATTGGCCCTGGCCACTGGTCGCTCGGTGGAGGAGGTCGCACGTATCACCACTGCCAACGCCAGCGCTTTGTTCAACCGGATCCCAGCGCCCACAGAGGCCACCAACGCATGAGCCACCGCTCTTCCGTTCTGCTGATCTACACGGGTGGCACCATCGG